>JAGQVA010000851.1 GCA_020438265.1 Bacteroidota bacterium | reverse complement strand
GAGCCAATCATCAATAAAATTCTGGTCCATTACGGGCCTGAATATCTTCAGGATTTTGACATGCATCACTATCCTGGCACAGCTCAGATTCCGGTACATATTCCGGAAACTGCTTCTTTGCCTTCCATGGCTGCTGAAGTTGCCCAGATTCTGGAAAATCTCCCTACCCCACTCTGGATAGGAAGTAATTCCTGGGTTGTCGCTCCGGAAAGGTCTCAATCCGGAAAGGTTTTATTCGCCAATGATCCACATATTGGTTTTGGTCAGCCTTCTGTCTGGTATGAGGCGCATCTGGAAACGCCTGAATTCAGCCTCTATGGCAATCATCTCGCTGGTTATCCCTTTGCACCCATCGGACACACTCGTTCGCACGCAATCGGGCTGACCATGCTCGAAAATGACGATATGCAGTTTTACAGGGAAAAACTCAACCCGGAAAACGCCAATCAGGTTTGGGTAGATGACCATTGGGAAGAGATGGAAATCCGCGAAAAAACCATCCAAATCAAAGATCAAAAAGACACTACCATTCAGGTAAAAATCACCCGTCATGGTCCCATCGTCAATGAAGTTTTTGAATCATTTGACACAGAGGAAAATGCCCCTGTCTCCATGCACTGGATTTATACAAAATTTCTTTCTCACCAATTACACGTCAGTTATGAAATGTCTCACGCCAAAAGCATGGAAGAAGTGGAAGCAGCCGTTTCCCAACTGGAAGGCCCGGGCCTCAATGTCATGTATGGCGATACCGCAGGCAATATTGCCTGGTGGGGAGCAGGGAAACTCATTCACCTTCCGGATCATGTAAACAGCAAATTCATTTTAGATGGTGCCAGCGGCAAGGATGAACCACTGGGTTATTTTGATTTTTCTGAAAATCCCAAATCGATCAATCCTCCTTCCGGTTATGTCTATTCGGCCAATAATCAACCCGGTCCGGTCAATGGGTATTTACATCCCGGGTATTATGCTCCCGGAGACAGAGGTCAGCGAGTCATGGAAATCTTAAGCCAAAAAGAAATCTGGAATAAGGAGGAAATGCAGAAAATGGCGCTGGATAATACCAGCCCGACTTACCCGGGTTATCTGGAGCATATTATTCCCCTGGTGGATTTTAGCTCAATGAATAATCCAGAAAAGGCAGAAAAAATATTGGCTCTGCTCAAAGGCTGGGATGGCAACCACGACCTAACGAGTGTTGCGCCTACGATTTTTTACAAATGGATCAATCGGATCATGTACAAAACTCTGGGTGATGAAATTGGAATGGCAGATTACACGGCTTTTTCCGGAACATTCATGGTCAAGCGTTCTACTCCTTTGATTCTGGCGAATGATTCTTCCGTGTGGTGGGATGATGTGTCTACCGACGATCAAACTGAGACAAGATCAATGATTGTTAATCAGGCTTTTTCTGAAACAATTACTGATTTGGATCAATTATTAGGAAAAGATTATACACAATGGACCTGGAACCGAGCCCATACCATTGAACATGGTCATCCCATTGGTCGTCAGGAACCTTTTGATAAACTGTTTAATGTTGGCCCCTTACCGATAGCAGGCGGGCATGAAGTCATTAATAATACAGCTTTTTCACAACGGCCCGGCGGTCTCTACAAAGTTGCTCATGGACCATCACGAAGAGCTGTGATCGATTTTGCAGATCTTGAGCATGGACAAACCATCCTTCCCACAGGGCAATCAGGAAATCCGATGAGTCCTCATTACGACGACCAGGCGGAAATGTACGCCAAAGGCGAGTACCGTACCATGCTTTTCAACCGAAAGGAAATTGAAGCTGCTGCGACCTATCGTTTGAACCTTTCACCTCAATAAAATATGAAATACCTTATTCAACCTGAAAAAACCAGTCCCGGAGTATTATTTTTTCTCCCGCTCATTTATGTTGCGTGGTCAGATAGTATTCTCACCCCCACTGAAATTCAAATCATTAAGCAAAAAATTGAAGAACAGGACTGGCTTTCTTCAGAAGAAAAACAACTGGTTCACTCGCTCATTAATCCACAACAACCGCCTTCTATAGCAGATCTTCGTCAGTGGAAAAAATTGCTGAAAGATATCAACGGGCATTTACCTCCCCATTCACAGCAAACGTTGGCTGATCTGGGGCTTCAACTTGCTCGTGTGGGGTTAACGGATCATAATCAATCCTATAAAAATGAATCCGCAGTTAAGGCATTGCGCGAAATTGAATCAAATCTGGGAATTCTCAGCAAAGAAGCAGCCAAACAAATGATCGCCCAAAAACGCGATTCTTTGGCTGTTCCTTTGCCGCAAGAGCCCACTTCCTCTTTTGAAATCAGGAAAATGCAAAATCTCCTGAGCGGAGATAATCAGGGCCTGCGCAAAAAGATCAAAACCCTTCTTTCAGATCCTGTTTTTGGTTATGATCAGGTAAGTCCTGTAAAGGAAGTTTTCCGGGAAACAGTTCTGAGATGGTGCAAAATCCTTGCAAATCAGGGATGGGGCTCGCTGGCCTATCCTGAGTATGCCGGAGGCGCTGATAGCATGGAACAATACATCGTTGTTTTTGAAGAATTGGGGTATCACAACGCCAGCCTGGCGATAAAATTCGGGGTTCAGTTTGGGCTGTTTGGAGGAAGTATCCAGGGATTGGGAACGGAATATCATCACCGTACTTACCTTCCAAAAGCAGGAAGTCTCGAACTTCCCGGCTGCTTCGCCATGACTGAAGCGGGCCACGGGTCGAATGTGAAAGATTTGGAAACTACTGCGATTTTTGATCCAAAAACGGATGAATTTATCATTCAAACTCCTCATCACCACGCCCATAAAGAGTATATCGGCAACGCA
>JAGQVA010000850.1 GCA_020438265.1 Bacteroidota bacterium | reverse complement strand
CCCGATTTTGGTGCCGCAGCGGCACCAAAATCGGGGGTATAGACGAAAAGACTTGATTTCTACCCACGTTGGGCTCTTAACAGAGCCTTTAAGAGGTGTTTAACCCTTCGGTTCCACCTATTGCCTATTTGCATAACTATTTTTTGTCTATATGTTGCAATTTAAAGACATCATGACCCGGGAGATGGTCTATTACGATAAAGAGTACAAAGACGAGTGTGCTGAATTTTGTAAAGCCCGGAATATCAATTATTTACCTGCGATTCATAATCCTAAACTGGCTTTTCAATATTCGAGGCAGGACAATCGTTTTGAGCAATTTTCCATAAAGCCGGGGCAACAGGTTTTACCCAATGAGAATATTTTCAAATCCGGAATTGCGGATAAATTTGGGAACCACGAAATCCTCTTTGTGATTGATGCAGGTCATCTCTATGGAGTGGTTCATTTTTCTGATTACAATCGGTCCATTGTTTATGAGGAAATTTACAACAAACTTTTTATGCTGGAGCGTGGACTCATCTATCTGGTTACAGAATATGGGGGGAAAACGGTAGGCGAACTGGAAGATCACCTCAAAACCCGCCCGGAAAACCGTTCTCCCAATCCGGAAGAATTGCTCAATCGCCATGATTTCAGCAAGCGAAAAACCAACCTGATCGATGTCATGGAGTTTTCTACCAACATAGATCTTCTCCGTATTCGCAATATCAATAAGATCAATAATCTCCGTAACAAGATTGCCCATAGCAAAGATCTGATTGCCAAAATGGATTATCAGAGTGGATTATTGAAGTATAATTATCAGGCTTTTGAAAATCTGGTTGAAGGGAAAATTTCGCTTGAAATTGCGATAAAGCAGGTAGCCAATCGGTTGTATTTTATGAAAGCCAGCGCGAATGAGAATTTTAATATTCGTGCTTCTAATGTGTATGAGGAAGCTTTTGGGAGATCCTGAAGCATTTTTTAGAAGTTCAGAATTCGCTGAATAAGTCAAAAATATATGTCTAACATCGAAAAATCCATTAAACTAAAAGCTGAGCTTGATGCTTTACGTCCTCTTAAAAAAGAAGATGAAATGAGGATTATGCAAAAGTTTAGATTGGATTGGAATTATCACTCAAATCATCTGGAGGGAAATACTTTGACTTATGGGGAAACCAAAGCGCTGATTCTTTTTGGTATTACTGCTCAGGGGAAACCTCTGAAAGATCATTTTGAGATAACGGGGCATGATGAAGCCATAAAATGGGTCATTGACATTGTAAAACAGAAAAGGCCTTTAACAGAAAATTTTATTAGAGAATTACATAAATTGATTCTCAAAGAACCTTATGAAGTAGATGCGATCACTCCTGACGGCCAGCCAACGAAAAAAAGAGTGAATATTGGCGAGTATAAGACGAGCCCCAATCATGTAAAAACCAAAACGGGAGAAATATTCAGGTTTGCTACACCAGAGGAGACGCCGGCATTAATGAATGATTTGATTCTTTGGTATAGGAATAAAAGTGATAATAAGGAGGCAAATCCCATTTTACTTGCTGCCGAATTTCACTATAAATTTATCAGAATACATCCCTTTGATGACGGAAACGGAAGAACTGCGAGAATCCTGATGAATTTTATTTTAATGCAGTTTGGTTATCCTCCGGTGATTATCAAAACTGAGGACAAAGAAAACTATTTCGCGGCTTTAAGGCAGGCAGATGCCGGGCAAATAGCACCTTTTATTGAATACATCGCTCATAATTTGGCCCATTCTCTGGAAATCATGATTAAAGGAGCGAAAGGGGAAAATATAGAAGAGCCGGATGATATTGATAAGGAAATTGCCTTGTTGGAGCAGAGGTTGAAATCCATTGGTCCAACTATTGAGATCACCAAAACTAGAGATAGTGTTTTCTCGGCATATAGCCAATCTATCTCAGAATTGATGAAAAGATTCCTTGAAAAAGCAGCGCTTTTTGAAAAGTTTTATGTAGAAAATTCTGTTTCAGCTTTTGTGAATGAACGAATCGAATCTTTTGGAAAGGCTAGTATTATACGGGAAACTAGTTATAGGGTAGATGAATATACTAATAATATAAAAGTCCAAATAGAATATAAAGGATTTAAACAAAAAGAGATTCCTGAGTTTGGCCATATTTCGCAGCTAATTATTTTCTTTGACTACACAAGATACAGAGTCGAAAATACAGCCGGAATTTCCATCGAAAAATTATACGGAGAGCAATTAAGCGAAGCAGAAATCACCCAACTCGTAAATAGCGAGATCAAAAAACACAGAGACCTTATAGATGCTAAAATTGAGGAGTTAAAGAAGAACGGTTAAATACAAAATATCTCAAATTCTGTATCATTTCCCCATTTCCCGGTTTTATATATAAACCCCATTTCCCAATGACCAAAACATTCACACTTTCTCTAATTCTTATCGGATTTGTTTTCTTCACCTACGCTCAGCCCATCGAAAACGACCTATGTGAGAACGCCATCTCCATTCTCCCCGGCCAAATCATTTCCAGCATCAATAACGAAAGAGCAACCATCTCCGAACTCGAACTCCCCGAACCAGAGCCTTCTACCTGTATAAAAACCTTTGAAAATGACCTTTGGTACGAATTCACCACGGTAGAAGAATATGACTACTACAAAGTAATCGTTTCTCCCCTTTCCTGTAATACGCCCGCAGGTTTGCAAGGAATGATCATTCAGGCGGATGAATGTGAATCTTCCCGGTTTATTTACAGAGCCTGCGCCAATCCTTATGCTGAAGTCTCTTTTGAAATGGTTATTGAAGATTCTGTGCCGGGAAATCGATACCTGATTTATATCGATGGGTA
>JAGQVA010000849.1 GCA_020438265.1 Bacteroidota bacterium | reverse complement strand
GTTAAAGTTTGTAACGCCATTGCAAAAAAATTTGGTCATACGATTAGTTGGACAACTGCCCTGACAGGTGCGGCAGCTATTGATGCGGTTGGTGAACCATATCCCGACGAAACCCATGAAATTTGTCTGAATGCTGATGCAGTTTTATTTGGCGCCATTGGTGACCCTCGTTTTGACAACGATCCTTCGGCAAAGGTAAGGCCAGAGCAGGGCCTTCTGAAGATGCGTAAAGCCCTGGGGCTTTTCGCCAATGTGAGACCTACATTCACATTTCCTTCCCTTATCGACAATTCTCCTCTGAAACGCGAGCGAATTGAAGGCACAGACCTGGTTTTTCTCCGTGAATTGACCAGTGGGATTTATTTTGGTGAAAGAGGCCGTAAGGACGAAGGGAATACCGCTTTTGACACCTGTACCTATACCCGTGCGGAAGTTCAACGAATCGCCAACAAAGGCTTTGAAATGGCCATGATTCGCCGCAAAAAACTTTGTTGTGTAGACAAAGCCAACGTGCTGGTAACAGGCAGGCTTTGGCGGGAAACGGCTCAGGCGATGGAAAAGGATTACCCCGAAGTAGAGGTAAGTTATGAGTTTGTGGATGCAGTAGCGATGCGCCTGATTCAGTGGCCCAAGGATTATGATGTATTGATTACTACCAATATGTTTGGAGATATTCTCACCGATGAAGCTTCCGTTATTTCCGGTTCGATGGGTTTGATGCCTTCGGCTTCCTTGGGCGAAAAAACATCTTTATTTGAGCCGATTCATGGTTCTTATCCCCAGGCAGCAGGGAAAGATATTGCCAACCCATTGGCTACGGTACTTTCAGCAGCGATGATGTTTGAAACGGCATTTGGGCTTCAGGCAGAGGCTGATGCGATTCGGGCTGTAGTGGATAAGTCTTTAGCTGAAGGAATGGTAACTGAGGATTTGGCGGGAAAAGGGAAAGCATATAAGACCAGTGAAGTAGGGGACTGGTTGGTGGAGAATGTGTAATCTTTGTGATTGTTTTATTGCCTCTCACTATTGCCTCTCACTATTGCCTCTCACTATTGCCTCGCGGTTTTAACCCGAGGCAATAGTGAGAAGCAATGATAATATCTTATCGGAGATAAAAAAGAAATCCCCATTGCGCAGCGGTTTTAACCCTGCGCAATGATATAAGGCAATAGAAAGCACTCATCAGGAAAAAGGAATCTTACTATTGCGCAGCGGTTTTAACCCTGTGCAATTTTTTTTAATGGAAAAATAAAAAATCCTGCCTCCAACCATGCATTTAGGCGAAGATAGAAATCTTATCATTGAATTGCTTGAATAAAACCCTATTGTGAAATTGTTTGACCAAAGAAGAAAAAATGATGATAAAGACAGAAAAAATCACCTTCCCTTCCCCCCTTTCTCTTTTTTCTATCCACCCAATTCCTTATCTTAATTCCTGATTTACCCTTAGGCTCTAATAATATCGTATGAAATCCTTTTTTGTAGGTCTCATCCTGACCCTTTTGTATTCCGGAACCCTCCTTGCCCAGATTACCTTACATATAGATGCCTCTTGTAGTTTTACCGGAACGCTTAGTGAAGAACAGATTTATGGTTTTGCCTCTGATAATGAAGCCAAGGCGGCTCTGGACCGCATTATGAGATATACAGGCCTGCCAGCTAATTTTAATATTCAGGCTGCGAATGTCCCCAATGCTGCAGCTGCCATTTATGGAAGTAAAAGATATATCCTGTATAGCCAGTATTTTATGCAAAGGATTAAAGACCAGACCCGAACTGACTGGTCTGCCGTGAGTATTCTCGCCCATGAAATTGGTCATCACCTGTCTGGACATACATTGGATAATATTGGAAGCCGTCCAAATAAGGAACTGGAAGCGGATAAATTCTCAGGATTTATTTTGTATAAAATGGGAGCAACCCTGGAAGAGGCGCGAGTAGCTATGGAAAATGTCGCTACCGACGAGGGAAGTGATACGCATCCCTCTAAATCTGGTCGCCTGGCTGCGATTACTAATGGCTGGATCGAAGCACAGCAGCTGGATAAAGGAGGAAAGGCCGAACCTGAAAAAAATATTATCAGTAAGTCTGGCGTTCGTTCCGACAATAAAAAAGATCGTGATAAATCCCCTCTTTCTCCCGCAGAAATTGCCGAAAATGCAAAACTGGAAGTAGAGGATGTCAGGGTTGAACACAATGTGTATGAAGGAAATGTAAAAGGAATGAAGATTCACCTGCGGTTTACTGTATATCACATGCAAGGAAAAGAGTGTTATGTCAGTGCGCAATTTTTTCACCAGTCCGGCCAGCGGCTGATTGACCAAAATGGAAAATATTTTACTACAAATGGTTATGTCGCAACCCGGGAAAAATTCTTCACTCCGTCTTATGACGCCTCTACTTTCAAGGAAATGACTTTATTTCTTCCTTCGACTGAACTACACCTGGGAGATGGGAAATTTCGCCTGAAATTTCATGTGGGTTTCTTTTATGAAGGGTATCAAATCGGATTAAGTGATTTTGTGAATTTTGTTGCTGATTAATAAGAAAATTCTCTACGTACACCTTTTAGACTACACTTTATTTCTCCCACAGATGGCACAGATTTCACGGATCTTAACGCTACAATGAGATCTATCTGAGGAATTTGTGTTATCTGTAGGAAGTTTTAAGTGTGTCGTAGGGAGTTAGAAATTCCAACAACTAAGATATAAGAACCAAAACCAATAAAAACCTGCGCCTTTAATCTAAAAAACTTTCCATTCACCCCGGAGTACTTTGTTTGAACATCTGAAATCTTTATTTTTTCGTTAGAAAATCAGATGCAAACCGTTTTTCGATGAAAAAT
>JAGQVA010000083.1 GCA_020438265.1 Bacteroidota bacterium | reverse complement strand
AGCGTCTACATCACAAAGGGCCGTTACCTCCACATCTTTATGGGAAGAAATGGCGTTAAGGTCCCATTGTCCCATGCCACCTACACCGATGTGTGCGGTGCGGAGTTTTCCATTTTTGACGATCGCCCAGGTAGATGAAGGGAGAATCGTAATGGAGGCCCAGGCGGCGGTATTTTTGAGGAAGTCTCTTCTTTTCATAAGGTTTAGGTTAAGTGATTCGTCCAACTTAAATTCTAAATCTGAATATTGCAATTGGATTAGCTATTCTCTGCGCTCCCTGCGATCTCTGCGTGAGATTTTGTTAGGTTTCTCGCAAAGCACGCTGAGTGCGCAGAGGTTCATGGGTTATATTTCTCTGCGTGCTCTGCGATCTCCGCGTGAGGTTTTATTAGGTTTCGCGCAGAGGACGCTGAGTGCGCAGAGATTGATATGTAATTCTCTGCGTGAGTTTTTCATCAGGCTAATCAAAGAATTCAGAGAAGGTTTGATCTTCCTTTATTATTAGATAATTTGCCCGCAGGAATAAAGAAGCCCAATTTTACAAAAAACAAACCTCCCATGCATAAAATCATCGTTACCGGCGGAACCGGATATATAGGCTCTCATACCGTAGTTGCTTTACAGGAAAAAAACTACGAAGTCGTCATTGTCGATAATCTGGTCAATTCTTCAGAAAAAACGGTGGATAGAATTGAAGAGATAACAGGCATTCGTCCGGCTTTTTTTCCCATTGATATGACCCATCAGGAAGGTCTGCGTAAATTTTTTAGACTACACGCCGACGCCAAAGCGGTGATTCACTTTGCCGCCTTAAAAGCAGTGGGAGAGTCTGTACAGCAACCCCTGCTCTATTATCGCAATAATATGCTGGGCATGATTAATCTCATGGATGCTATGCTTGAATTTGGGGTACAAAATCTGGTTTTCTCCTCTTCCGCAACCGTTTATGGAACACCCGACAGCCTCCCTTTAACCGAAAAAAATTCCACCAAACCCGCTCTTTCACCTTATGGAAACACCAAGAAAATCGGAGAAGACATGATCGAGGATGTCGTCAAAGCCAATCCTGACTTTCGCGCCATTTCTCTTCGGTATTTTAATCCCATTGGTGCACATAAATCTGGAAAAATTGGAGAACTCCCCAGCGGTATTCCCAATAATCTGATGCCTTTTATTACGCAAACAGCCATCGGGTTGAGGAAAGAACTTCTCGTTTTTGGAGATGATTATGATACGCCTGATGGAACAGCAGTCAGAGATTATATTCATGTGGTAGACCTGGCCGAAGCTCATGTAAAAACGGTTGGGCGAATGATCAACCAACAACAAAAGGCTGATTATGAAATTTTTAACCTTGGCACAGGAAAAGGCAGTACGGTATTGGAGGTGATCAAATCATTCGAGAAAACCAGCGGAAAAAAGCTGAATTACCGGATTGTAGGGAGAAGAGATGGAGATGTAGAGCAGATGTACGCAGCTACAGATCTGGCAAACCAGGAATTAAACTGGAAAGCCAAATACAGCTTGGATGATATGACAGCTTCTTCGTGGAACTGGGAGCAGAAAGTAAGGGGGCTGGAGGAGCAGGATTCTTTCAATTAATTGGAAAGAATCCTATCTTTTGAGCGATTTATTAACAAAGAGTTACGATTATTATGCACACTACAACTACTATTCAGCTCCTGATAATAGCCCTTTTGCTGTCTTTTTCGTGTGGAGATTCAGACCATAGTCATGATGATCACGATCATTCTCATGATGGTCCTGGAGCCAATCAGGCCAAACTTGTCACCGGGCAGGGAGACTTTGTTTTTTCCTGGGATCAGGAGCTAACCGCTGCTTTTCCTGAAGGCGCACGTGAATTTGAAATCAATATGCACGGCGGATTTAATGAAGATCCTGAGACAAATATTGTTTATACAGGTATCCCTGGTTATGGTCTTTGTGCCATTAGTCCGGACCTTACTCAGTGGTCCAGAATCGGTACGGATGAACGCCTGAAGGACAATATTCACGGAATTGTATTTTTTGTTCATAATGGAAAAAAGCGTCTGGCAGTCGCTCAGGAAGGAAAACGCGTGCTGGTTCTTGATCTGGAAGGAAATATTATCAGCGAGATCCTCAAACCTACCGGAAACGAATTTGAATTCGAAGAAGCCAACGCCTTTTTCTCTTCCGAAGACAGCAACTTCGGTATCACCGATGTTACCTATCTCAATGGGATAATTTATACTTCTCATGGTTATTCCAAAGGCGATTTTGTGTTGACAATTGAAGAAAAAGATGGAAACTGGAGTTGGGGAAGTTTGGCCTGGGGCGGAAAAGGCGAAAATCCGGGGCAGTTTAAGACCGCTCATGGAATTTATGCGCACGAGGGTTTTATCCTTGTTGCCAACCGGGAAGCCCATCAGGTAATCCGATTCACCAAGGACGGAGAGTTTGTCGAAACTTTTCATGATATTCCGGCAGGAAGCAGGATTTGTAATGTATCGTTCAAAGCCGAACATTATTTTTTCAATGCGCTGGAAGCGATTGATTCAACCCAGAAGTCAGCGCCTATTTATACCCACACGGGAGAAGAACTGGTTTCTACCATTGTTCCCGGAGATCTTGAGATTCCTGTTTTGACCAATATACACCATGTTTGGCCGCATTTTGTGGAGGGAGAGAATGGGGCGAAAACGCTGTATTTATTGGTTCACGGGTGGAATAAGGGGAAATTTGCTGTGTTGAAAATGGAGTCCTAGTATACAATGTCCTTTTGTTTGTTCATTCTCACAGTCGAAAGGATTTTATTTTGATCACCAAAGAGGGAATAATGTTAACAAAAAAGTCATCTGCCAGATGTGGACAGATGACTTTTTTGTGATTAACAGAATGATTCTTTATTCCTTCAAGACCTTTCCGATGTGGCTTGTTTCTCCATTCCAGACTTTGACAATGTAAAATCCTGAGGGGAGATCGAACATACTTAACGTTTGGGAATAAGGGCCAGAGACCACGTTTTCAGTTTTTTGGCTTACCAAAACGCCACTTGCATTGTAAATATTGATTTCCATTTTGCCTGCCTCCACAGCTGGTAGCTCAAGGGTAAATTTGGTTTGGACAGGATTGGGGTAGATTTTTAGACCTGAACCCATCTCTGCGATTTTTGCCCCAGGGTTAGAATCGATCACCGTAAAGTTGACAGTTCGCTTCTGCCCTTTCGTGCCTTTGCCATTGCGCTTGTCATAAGGCGTAGCTGAAACGGTGTAGGTTCCCGGCGTGTAGGTATAAGGATCATAATCCCCATTATCATCGCCGTGGAGGGCATAAGGCGCAAAGTTTTCGATGCGAAAGTTGGCTACATTCTGAAAACCGAATCGGACGCTGGCTACGTCAGGGCCTTCGAGATTGGCGCGGATGGCGAGTTGGTTGGTGGGGAGAGTGGCGAGGTCGAGGATGTCGCCGTCAAGGAGCGGACCGATGTCAAGGTCAGTGAGGGCGTCGATGAGGGTGAAGTCAGAAGCGGGTAATACATGAAAAACAATTGAAGTCGTAGATATACAATTATCCCCTGAGGTAAAAGTTACCAGAATCTCATCTCCATCTTTTACACTTATATCTGTCGGATCCGGGATTAGCCAGTTTCCAGGAGCAATGGAATGACTACCAAGTGTAGTATTTACATCATGTCCATAATATGGCATCATTTCCCATTCTTCAGCTAAAGTTGGAAATTCATAACCTGCAGGATCAATCATTACCCCTGACAAAACCTTTGGCTTTCGTATGAGGTGGGTTCCCGAAGTCCTGACATATTCAGTATACCACGGATACAACTGGGGTAACGGCATTAACCATGCATAACCAAATCTACCTCCGATATTGCCAAATATATCAGCATAAGTACCCTTTTGCTTATTATAAAGAACCAATGCATCATCCCCATCAAACTCTGCTGCGGGTGTAATCAATACTGATCCGGTGTACGTATTCGAAGCCGGGCTTGCCAGGACCAATACATCTCCATCTGCCAGCATTCCGGAAAGTGGCTCAATAATATCAGGCGTGGAAGCAGCATTGAGGTACCTCCTGAATTCGTAGTTTGACAAATCAACAGCCTGACCGGTACCATTATATATTTCTACATATCGGGATGTAGTTCCTGAATAACTCCTGACTTTTTCTACATACTCAGAAAAAAATAGTTCTGTAGGAATGATTCGATCAGGGATAAAATAATTATAACTACCTGTTTCAGAAGTAAGCGTAGATTCATACTGTGTGAGATCTACATGCTCCGCCTCCAGAAAAGTAAGTGAAGGCTGTAACGCAGCCAGGGCAACTACCGGATTAAGATCAAAGCTAATTGTAGTTGTACTGGTACAGGCATCTTCATCCCTTGTGTATAAAACTGTAAAGGTGCTACCATCACTTACCAGTACGTTTTCGGGATCTGAAATTGGATTTACAGGATCGGAATCAGTAAAGTATAAAAAATTACCCCATAAAGGAGTGATATTCTCTTGATAATCAGTAAGATTTACATACTGAGACGCATTAACACAAAGCGATATTTGTTGCTGATTCAGGACCGGATCACCCACAGTAAAAGTAATGGAAGTGTATTGGGTCCTTTCTCCGGGCGGAGTAAAAGAAACCTCAAAAGCATCTCCGTCAAAAACGTCCACCTGAGTTGGATTGCTAACCGGGGTTGGTGGCAGGATACCATCAGGATCTATTTTGGCATAGGTAAAAGTGCCGGATTCGGAGGTAATATCCCCCTCATATTGAGTCAGATCAATCCCCAGATTTGTTCCGGCACACAAAGAAGGTCTTTGCGGAATAAGTACCACGCCGGTAGGCCATCCGGTAATACAAATATTATCGATCATAATTTCTTCATTCATATTACCTTCATTGCCATACCAAAAAACAAAACCGAGTTTTGAGGTATTAGCATTAAAAGCGAAGGTATACGACTGCAAAGAATCGGTAAGCTCTTTAGCCGCGAAATACGGTCCAGAGTTCTCCCTGAATACCTGAATAAATCTCCCGTTGTAATTGCTAAATCCTCCGAGATTAATCCTTCCACCCGGATTTGCATGTGTATAAAGTGCAAGGAAATTCAGATCGGATCCTTCCGGTATTGCAGCCAATAACTCAACCTCGAAATAAGTCATACCGCTAGCATCAATGGGAGCAAGGTTTAGCGTAACATAGTTTTCGTAAGTATTCCGGGTACCCTGATAGGCCAGGTAATAATTTCCCTCCACTCCTTTTACCGGTCCCAGCGAACACTCTGAAGGTTGGGTGGTACGGTCAAAAAAAGCACAGGCTTCGTCATCAAAGAATAATAATTTATCCAGGGCATACCTGGTCCCTGCACCATCCGTTTCAAAATCCTCACAATAAGGCAGTGAAGCCGGAGGATTTAAAAAGGTAATCATGTCTATATACCGGTACCGTTTTTCGCTGTAAACATCCCCATCAGTCACCTGGAATTCGATTACATCTCCGGAATGATGGGGGTTGACCGGATCACTATTAAAGTATTTAATTGACCTTAAAGCAGTTTCATAAGCAGAGATCGGAGCCGTGCCTGAAAGGGTCAGGATGCCGTTTACGTTATCAAAGCTGCCACTAATTCCCAGAGTGTCGCTAAAAATGAGTGTATCTTTTCCCGGATGAAATCCATAATCTATCCCATCATTTTCAAATGCAACCCTCGCGCCCTCCATATATATATCGTCCACATCGGTAATCGTCAGTGTTTGGGTGATAATGGTAGCAGGATCGCCCTCTGTATATGCTAAAGCTGAGGGCTCTATATTGTTTAAGACAGGCGGAGTGTTAGCTAATATATTTGTGGAGATCAGAAGAAAATTCATCAGACAGACCACTGGTAAAATAAAGGATGCTCTAACTGCTTTTATATCAATAATAATCTTCGATAGAGCTGAATATTTGTATTTAGTTTCTTTTTTCATGAGAAATAATTTTTGCCTTTTTTAAAAACGGCTTCAATGCTTATGATCTCTCATCCATCGAACCTTTTGGCTCTTCCCCAAAAGGGCATGACATCAGGGCTTGTTTTTTAGCAAAAGGATAGCAGATTAGAAGCATACATTTTCCTAAAACAAATGGAGAAATGAAATGATAATTCTCAATTTCCATCAAATCCAGCGCTGACTTTTTCCACTCTGAAAAATCATTGAGAGAGTTGGAAAAAAGGGAAATTCCCCTTTTAAATAATTTGACGAAAAATGAAATAAATTCGGGTGTTTTCAGTTCTAAGAATACCCGTCAAGTTTCCTTTTGGATTAAGTTATCGGCTATTTTTCAGGAATAGCTTCTGTACTTTTTATCTACACTCCCTCAATTTTTTATCATTCGATGATTGGTGAAATCAAAAAAATCGAAGGAAGATTGTTACCATTTGCTTTAGGCGCTATTAATGAGTAGATGATGAAACCCAAGTTGCTAATACGAGAAGTATTTGAGACCCAGAGTATGGAGCCTCTGGAAGACCTGTATCTTGAACATCGTAAAACATTTATCAAATGGCTGGGAGATAAATTTGGAGCCTCAAAGGAGGAAGCTGAGGATATTTATACAGATGCATTCATTGCTCTGTATGAAAATATTATCAGCGGGAAATTATCTGAAAAGGATTTAACCGTTCAGTTGAAAACCTATTTATTTTCCATTGCCAGGAATAAAACCCTTTCTCAGTTTAGACAAGCGGTTCGTTTTCAGGAGTTTATCAAAGAAGTGGAAGCCATAGAACGCTCATTTGGCAATGAAGAAAGCAAGGTAAATGAGGAAATGGCGGACAGTCTTTACAGGGTTTTTATGGTTTGTTTTCAAAAACTCCAAAGTATTCAGCAGGAATTATTAACCCGATTTTATTACCACAAAAAAAAGATGAAAGATATCGCGACAGAGCTAAAATATAAAAATGCAAATTCCGCCAAGCGGGCTAAAAATAATTGCATGAACAAACTACGGGAATGTTGCGCTGAAAATATGCACACGCTTTAGGATACAAAAAATGGCAGAACACAACGACAAGGATTTTCAAAAACTGTTGCTATTCCTCGACAATCAGTTAAGTGATTCGGAAGTTGTTATCATTCAGGCCCGTTTGGAAAAGGAACCGGAATTGCAAAAACTTCTATATGAAGCCAGAATGCTGGCCGCAGGAGTCAGGCAGGCAAAACGGGAGCAATTGCGTGAGCATCTGAAGAATCTCGATAAAACGGAAAAGGATTCAGACAAACCTTCTGGTTATCTGCCCAATTATCCATCCCGATTCTGGGCAGGAATAGGGATGGCAGCTATTATTCTGTTTGTGGGTTTGCTGATCTGGACCGGATGGAACAAGGAAACCTGTGGCCAGGATCTGCTGGAAAACAACTTCGGAAAACCTCTTCCCAGCGCTGGTTTTTATCGCAGTCAGGGCAATTGGGATGAAGAGAAAAACCTGATTTCAATCTATGATCAGGCTGTTATTAACAACGATGTAAATCAATACCAAAAAGCCGAAGAAGGATTCAGACAGATGCTTACCAGAGAAGCAGACCGAACGGATATACGGTTTTTTCTGGCTATGTCGTTACTGGGTCAAAAAAAGGTTAATGAAGCAGAAAAAATTCTTCAAAGACTCGAAATCAATAGTTCCAATTCTGGTAATAATCTACATAATATTTTATATTATCTTGCAGTTACAGAGCTTTATCACTGTGATAAAGAGGCTGCGATACAAATTCTGAAAAGATTGGAAAAAAAATTTCCCAAACGTAAATCCCCGAGAACAAAACAATTATTAGATAAGCTACAACCCTAACCTAAATTCAAGTTCGTAAATAAACCCTTAATCATGATACTAAAGCGGATTTTTACTTTACATTTAATCGGTCTATGCCTGTTGGGGCTGACACTTCATTCACAGCTGCAAGCACAGATGGTTGTGATTAACCTTTCTGATCCGGACGATGATATTGATCCTGATGGCGCTGTCCAGGCATTAAATAATGCCTTTATGCTCGATGGAGTCATTGATCTTACGCTCGGAGAAGTAAACACTTTTTCTTTTGGTCTGCTGGATGAATTTGACACGGATGTCGACCTTACAGGTATGACTATGACGGCCAGTCTCAAATCAGATATGGGAGATGGAAATTCAAATATGTGGGAAAAAACCATTTCTCCTTCCGGTACTTTACCTTTTACCATTGAAGGAATTGAAATCAATGACGAGGGAGAAATCGGAGAACTTTCCAACATGCTGATTGTAACCCTGACCATCGATCTGACCCCCTATTGCGAAACGCCTGATGGTTTTCCAACTTCAGGTCGCTTATGGATTTATATTCATCCCAGCAATATTTCTATGGGTTCCAGTTTTACTTTTGCCGAAATTCCGACTTATGTATTTAATACAAGCTTCACAGAAAGTGGCGACTGCACCCCAACACTCATAACAGGAGATTGTTCGGAGCAGGCTGAACAGATTGCATTACTGGAGCTGCAGTTGGCAGAGTGTGAAGCAAGTTCAACATGGATCAAATATTTTCTGATCATTATTATCATCTGTATACCAATATTTTTCTACTTCTGCAGAAGAAGAAGATACTTTGATTCCCGTAATAATAATCCGATTAACCGACGGGAAGGCTAAATCTAAACATCTATATGAACCAGGGAAACTCAATGACACGTACAGCTCGGGCAGGCATTTTTTGCCTGCTTGGGCTTTTTTTTACTTTTCAACTCAATGCTCAAACGCCCTGTTCATTAGGTACCACTCACTGGGAGCAGGCTTTGCAAGTCATGAGCCAGGGGAAACTCGACAGTGCCATTCAACTCTTTGAATCCGCTGCGGAAATCTATCTGAAAGCCTCTCCTGAAGATACCGTTTGCTGGGATTATTTCCTCTTTGAATATGTCTGTATTGCCTCCTGTCTGCTGGAAAAAGGAGAGCAGGAAAAACTGTTGCAGTACGAATCCCAGATCATCCCGAATCTTCACAAAGGACACTCCAATTATCCTTACCTCCCACAGGTTTATACCGCTCTGGGGAATGCGCATAAACACGTTTGGAATAATGAAAAAGCTATTGATTTGTATAAAGGAGGGTTAGAGGTAACCCGATACACACCCAACCCGGAAGCCACACAAATTGAACTTTACACCAACCTGGCTTCTTCTTTACAACAAAAAGGAGATTTTGAGGAAGCACTGGACTATTATGCTCAGGCGATTCGTTTGATACGCCAGAAAGACCCCGATTCGAGTAATGCCAATTTTCAGTGGAAATCTGCGGTTTTAAAAAATAATATTGCCCTTTTGTATCGGAATAAAGGGGAGGAAGAAAAGGCAATTGAATGGTATTTGAATTGTCTGGATTTAATTAACAGACCCGTTCTGGCGAAAAATGAAAAGCTGACAGGAAAAAGGGAAAAACTCAGAAGAACTCTTCACCATAACCTTTCCAAAGCATATCAGGAAACTGGAGAATGCACCACTGCCCTGGCCTATTTAAACCGAATCCAAAACTCAGAACATCAGCTTAAGGAAAAAGGAACTTTATACAAACAACTGGCTTCCACCTACCTCTGCCTTGGCGAATATGAAAAAGCCATCCAGGCAGCCCAAACCGCTCTGAAACTTCGCCAGGAGGGTTTTTCAGGAAAACATGTGAGAAAAGCGGTTGTTTATGAAGTACTGGGAAACACCTATGCCCGACAGGAAAAATGGGAAGAGGCGCTCGATGCCTATTATCGTGGAATTGACCAGTTTGCCTTTCAAAATCTGCAAGGAAACACTTTGCCAGACGTTCACCAGCTGATTATTCAAAAAGAAATTCTACCCATTCTCAGAGGGTTGGGAGATACGTACAAAAGAATATTCTTCGAAAACCGGGATATAAAAAATCTCAAGAATGCCTTTCAAACATATCAACTGGCGATAGCGATTTTAGAAAACATGCGAATGGGATACCGCCACGAAGGTTCCACGCTCTACTGGCAGGCGCAGGCCCATTATTTCTTTGAAACAGCTATTCAGACAGCAATTGAAATTGAAAATCAGACCCATGATCTCTCATATTCAGAAATTGCTTTCTACCTTTCCGAAAAAGGAAAAGCCTTACTCCTGACCCAAAACCTGGCGTTTAATCAATTGTTGAGAGAGCGTCCTCTGCCCGAACATCTTCTGAAACAAAGAGATGATTTATTAGCCAAAGAAGCTTTTCTGGAAATGAAGCTGATTGACGAAAATGAAACAAACGAATCTATTCAAGAGGAAACATTTGCTGAAATTCAGGAGAAAATTTTCAAAATCAGAGCAGATCTTCAATCCCTTCATCAACAATTGGGAAAACTTGATCCTGTTTTTGCCGGATATGAATTTAATGTAGATATTCCTGACTTAACACAGATTCAAAAAGCCCTTCAGGAACGACAAACGCAGCTGGTTTCCTATTTTCGCGGCGAAAAAACCCTTTTTACCTTTTCCATTACGCCAATATCAATCCAGGTATATCATCAGCCCATTCCTGATAAATTCGATTATACATTAGACCTTTTTCTGAATCCTTTTTACCATCCTTACCAGGGGGACCAAACCGATTCCATCATCGAAAGAGAACTGGCAGAATATATTCAGACAGGAAGTCTGCTGTATGATTGGCTCCTCAGGCCGGTTCTGGAAAGCAGACATTCACTCAAAAATCTGGTGATTATTCCTGACGGGAAATTATCGTTTCTTCCGTTTGAAGCTTTGATCACACACATTCCTCAGGAAGAGACTACCTTTCGCGACCTTCCTTATGTTTTGCATTCCCATTCCACCCATTATTCCTTCTCCTTACAATTCTGGTATCACCTGCCTGATCGGGATCAATTTGCCTCAAATATGTATGCAGGTTTTGCGCCAGAATATCGATCAAATGCGGATCACAAAAACAAAACACAAAACAATCCCATTCCTCAAAACTGGCCTCCCCTACTCCATAATCAATTGGAAATCGAAACATTGGCTGGAGATTGGAAGGGAGAAACATTTGCGAATCAAAAAGCCACGAAAACCGCCTTTATGGAATTGGCTTCGAAGTACCGCATCCTGCATCTGGCTATGCATGCGTATGCCAATCCTGAAAATCCATCCCTTTCAGGGTTAGTGTTTTCGAACGAAGGATTGGATTTGCCTTTTTACACGCTGTTTGCCCATGAAATCCGTCGTATGAGGCTTTCCGCAGAGCTGGTATTATTAAGTGCCTGTGAGACGGGAATTGGCAAGATCGCCAAAGGCGAAGGAGTGATGAGTCTGGCCAGGGCCTTTCGGGAGGCTGGCAGTGGCAGCATAATGATGAGCCTTTGGCAAATTAATGATTTCAGCAGTGGTGAAATTATCAAGACATTTTCCGGCCTGCTCAAAGAAGGCAAAGGAAAAGCAGAAGCGCTTTCCCAGGCGAAAATCATCTTCCTCGAAAATGCTGAATACGAGCAGACGCATCCCCGTTTTTGGACTGCTCTGGTGTTGATTGGGGATAATGAGAAAATGAGCACTGGAAACAGGTACACAGGTTGGATTTTGCTGGTATTGCTGGGAATAGGGGTAGGCGTTTTTATTGCCTGGAAAAAACGTCATGATCTATTATAAGAAAGGACTGCTCCTTTAGACAGCCCTATAACTTAACAATATCTAATTTTCGCAAGAGATTTTGCTCATGATAATTACTATTTC
>JAGQVA010000848.1 GCA_020438265.1 Bacteroidota bacterium | reverse complement strand
AATCATTCCCTGGAGGAAATCCAAACTCTAAAAGGGTGAATTTTGATAGAGAATCACTTTGCCCCAAGGATTCATCTGAGATAAAAAATATAGAAAGGATGAATAGCAATATCTGTATTTTCATCGCACTTTTTTTTGAATAGAAGGCTATCTAAGCAATACCACGTAACAAAAATTATTGTGTCATTCTGAGACCATAAGGGTTATAGTTAATATCTCAGCCATCATAATCACTCCCCCTGCTTCTTCATATACTCCTGATACAACCGCCGCATCTCCTCCGGAGAAAGTTTCCAATATTCAATCAATGGATTACTTTTCACCTTCTCATGATACTCATCGATGAATTGCTGGTTCAGTTCGTCACTATCGCCATATTTTTCACGAAGTGCTTCCAATTGCTGATGAAGTCCTTCCTGAACTTCAGCGTAAGCAGGATCATCATAGACGTTTTGCATTTCCTCAGGGTCTTTTTCCAGGTCGAATAATTCCCAGGAGTCCATGTCGTAGTAGAAATGAATCAGTTTATACTTGTCTGTAGTAATCCCATAGTGGCGCATCACATTATGCTCAGAAGGATGCTCATAATAATGGTAATAATGTGCGTCTCTCCAATCAGCAGGTGTTTCTCCCTTTAAGATAGGCACCAGACTTTTTCCCTGCATCTCAGCGGGAATTTCCGCTCCGGCAACGTCAAGGAAGGTTTCTCCAAAGTCAATATTGGAAACCAGATCGTTATTTACAGTTCCTGCCTTGGTAACTCCCGGCCAGCGAATCAGCAAAGGCGTACGCAGAGATTCCCGGTACATCCAGCGTTTGTCAAACCAGCCATGTTCTCCAAGATAAAATCCCTGATCGGAAGTGTAAACCACTATGGTGTTTTTGTCAAGACCATTCGCTTTTAAATAATCCAAAACCCGACCAACACTTTTGTCTACCGCTGATACACAAGACAAATAATCCTTCATATAACGCTGATATTTGAATCTAACCAAATCTTCGCCAGTGGGATTTGTTGCTTTTAGTTCTTCATAAATCGGTCCGTAAATCGAATTCCACAAAGCTAGTTGTTCCTCGTTTAACCCTCCTCTGGGTTGGTCCGACATCTTTAAATCCCGGTCCATAACCATCGTCTCCGAAATCGTCATATTATTCAGACTCGCAGCTTCTCTGCCTCCGGAATAATCATCAAACAAGCTTGCGGGTTCAGGAAATGTAATATCTTCATACATACCCAACTCATTAGGACCAGGGTCCCATGCACGGTGAGGGGCTTTATGTTGCATCATCACCATAAAAGGCTGCGTGGAATCCTTGACACTTTCCAGCCAGTCAATGGTTTTATCAGTGATAATTTCAGTGGTATAACCTTCCATCTGGTATTGACCGGATTGGTTGATAAAGGTGGGGTTATAATAAGCGCCTTGTCCGGGAAGAATATCAAAATAATCGAAGCCTGTTGGCGAACCGCCCAAATGTAATTTACCGATCATGGCAGTCTTGTATCCCGCCTTCTGAAGCACTTTGGTAAAAGTCTGCTGAGTAAAATCAAATTTTGTCCCGATGGTATTATCAATGAATCCATTGAGATGGCTATACTTCCCGGTGAGAATGGTCGCTCTGGATGGACCGCAAATAGAATTGGTCACGAGGCAATTATTAAACCGCATTCCCTGGTCGGCAAGGCGATCGATATTGGGAGTGGGAGCGATTTCGGCTAAGGGCCCTCCATAGGCACTCACAGCCTGATAGGCATGATCATCGCTCATGATGAATAGGATGTTGGGGCGCTGGGGAGGTTCCTGACTGTTTTCAGTTTTGCAGCCAATGATCATCAGGATGACCAGGCTCAGGATGATGTAGGGTAGCAGGTTCGTAGATTTCATTTGATTGAAATAATAGTAGCTGTTCTTTCAAATGTAACTTCAATATTTGGGAATATTAAATAATTGGGGCAGAGAATTTGTAATTCTTCCAATCGATGACTGAGCGAATAAAGTTAGAGGGTAGTCGTTTTAATTTAATGCAATTTTAAATTGCCCTCAAAGCGAATTTTCCGTTATATTTATAAAGAAAACAAGCAATATGTCTACAATTGAAATAAAATCGAAGGTCACATTCAATGAGCTTCTAAGCGGGGTGGAGCAATTGAGCGCTAATGATTTGGAAAAATTTATTTCCAAACTACTAGCTTTGAGAACCCAAAAAAACACCAAATACTCTTCGAAAATAGAAGCTGCTCTTATTGAGCAAATAAAAGGGAAACTGTCAGATGATCAGCAAAAACAATATGATCAATTAATGCAGAAACGATGGGAGGAAACACTTTCGATAGCTGAACATGGCGAACTTCAAAAAATCATAGATACAATCGAAGAAATGGATAATAAGAGAGCCGAAGCAATTTTTACGCTCTCTCAAATTAAAGGAATTGAACCCAAAGAATTGATAAAAACCTTTAATCTTTAATCCATTTGTGGCTAAGAATAGATTATCAGAGAAGGAAAGAATCTTTATTCAGGATCGAGCTCGTGGATGTGGAAGAGCATCTGTGGAGGTAATGAAACTGAATCGAGAAAGATTGGTTAACAGAAGAGAGATCTTCATTCTCCTGGGTTTACATCCTCCTGCTCATACAATTGCCTCATAAGTATCCTAACAAAAAGAGCCACCCCAACAAGGATGGCTCCCATCAGATATATTTCAGAGGAATTACGCTCCCTCCTGCTTTCTGATCAGGTTCAGTGCACTACCATGCTTAAACCACTCAATCTGAGCTTGATTATAAGTATGGTTACACATAAATGATTCGCTGCTGCCGTTGGAGTGTGTAAGCACGACTTCGATCTGCTTTCCA
>JAGQVA010000847.1 GCA_020438265.1 Bacteroidota bacterium | reverse complement strand
TTATACACCTCCACAAACCAGCAGAGTAACAGTAAGGGTTGGTTATGCTTCACAGATCTACTCCCGGAACCCTGAGGAAGAGGATTGGATTTTTGTTTCTCCGAATGCTCCTGAAGAGAAAAGAGCAGGAGGCGCGATTCCCATTGAAGGAAATCGTTGGATGGTTACCCTGGGAGGCTGGGCTGGGGATCATTCAGGCGCAGACGTCATTTCCTTTAAGGCTTTTGCCAGGAGTCTGCCTGCATCGGATGTGTATGATGTGATTACCAATAATGAACCCCTTTCAGACATTATCCTGCATAAATTTCCCGCCAGTCAGCGCAGACACTATGAAAAACTCTCAACATTTCCGGAAGGGTTGCTGGTCATGGGAGATGCCATTTGCAGTTTTAATCCGCTTTATGGACAGGGAATGACAGTCGGAGCGGTGGAAGCCTTTACACTGGATCAATTGCTTCAGACCAGAAAAGGAAAACTTACAGGGATTGCCAAACCATTTTTTAAGAAAATATCAAAAGTCGTAGATATTCCCTGGCGAACGGCGGTGGGGGAAGATTTTCGCTTTCCTGAGACAGAAGGAAAAAAGGCGTTTGGAACCCGCTTTATCAACGCTTATGTAGAGCAAATTCACAAGCTTAGTCATCATGATGAAGCAGTTTGCAAAGCCTTTTTTATGGTAACTCACATGCTGAAACAGCCCATTAGTCTTTTTCATCCATCCATTATTTGGAAGGTGGTTAAAGCATTAACCTTTTCTATGGAAGGGAAAAAGATTTCTGAAGTTTCACAGTCCTCTTTCATGCCTTCCTGACTGAGTTTTCCTCATCTATCAATACTTAAAAACATAAAAATCATGAATAATGTCATCATTAATCATACAGGGACTTCCAGTCCTTTAGCTGATCCTTTTATTTCTAAACAAGGTGTAGTCAGCAGTTCGGCCCAAAATTTTAACATACACGCGGGCAGAACCTGCACATCTGATACCTCTCACACTTTAAAAATAAATCCTATGAAATCTGCTTATTTATTTATCATCTATTTCCTGTCTCTTTGTTCACTTAGTTTTGGGCAGCAACATCACCAGACAAACATCGCCTATCTTCTCGAACTACATAGCAGTCCAAAACATTATCTTGGTTTTTCTTCAGGAAATACAATCGTATCTGAAATACTGCCCAATGATGAAGTTGGCCATGCCTTTCAGTTGATCAATGGTTTGGGCGATATTTCAGCAGTCTCTCTTGAATCAGTAAAATTAAGGGGATATTATCTATGTAGTACAGGGGGTAAATTAGTACTTCAAGCGCGAAGTAATAATCCGTCTTTTAACCTCGATGAGGCAACTTTTTACATTCAGGAAGGACTGATCAGAACAAATAATAGTGTTTCCTTTACCTCCAAATCAGATCGTGGGAAATACATTGTCAGGGATGGAAACACGTTTAAAATCGCCAATGATGGGATTGCAGATTTCCAAAGCAATGCGACTTTCTTTTTAAAGTCTCCTCCCGCTTTTGATATTCCAGAAAGAGTCATTAGAAGCGAAGAACGGGAACTCAGAGAGGGAATCCATTTTTATCGTCATAATGGATCAGAATGGGAAGAGGTTACAGATGACCAGGGAAAACGAGATTTAACCAACCTCACAAGAGTACCCAAAGGTAGTAGCAATGATTACCAGGATTGGTACTTCATGGAAATGGATCGAAATTTATTCTATCGCTTTAGTGCTGAAAGCAATGATTTTACACCCAAGATGGGAGATTATTTTCAATATGACAAAAACCACTCTAATTTAAAAAGCCCGCAAGGTTTCAACAAAAGAATAGCAATTGTTCATCCCCGCACTGGTCTGGAGGAATTCCAACCGGATAATTCCGGGGCTCACTGGGTTCTTGTTACCAATAACCCTGGCAGAGAACCAGGAACGTATACATTCACTTATACTACCTATAGTCAGTCCGATACCAAGGTTTCCTACAGTGAAGCCTCAATTGTTGCAGGTTTGAATATACCCAATCTTTCTCCGGGTGTTGAAAAAGCCTTTATCAACTTTGATGGGTTTTCGCTCAACAACTCAAATATCATCATTACAAGGGATGGTACACAGATCAAACTGGGTGAAGGCGACTTCGCAGATCTTCCTGTAACGGAAATGAACAACTTTGACCCAGCTGATTTTTTATCAGAGCAAAACATTCTCGTCCCTGAAAGAGAGGCCTATATCCAGCACATTATCTACAAAGTATCTGAAATTTTTTCGCCATTCGATGTGGTAGTTAGTCGTCTTAAAGGAACGAGTAATTTGGTCCCATCCCGAACCTATTCAAATGTTTTTGTAGGAGATGATCCCCATGGGAATATTTATGGCTTTGCCCGAACTTCTTTTCGGGGATTTGACTTTGGTAACAAAAATATGGATGTTGGGTGGGTTGACTATAAAGATCCATCCGGGCGGCAGTATACCATAGAACAGTTAATCAATACAATCTCTCACGAAATAGGACATACTTTTGGCCTAAAACACGTCCGCACAAATGGTCCCGATTATCCCACATCATTTGCAAACCTGGAATCATGGCTTTCAACCTCTCCTGTGGCACCTGATCCTCCAGGGTTACCTGTACAGTCTAATTCCCCCATTCCACCAACTATTCCAAGTAATATTCCTGAAGTGATGAGCTATGACTCTCCCAACAGCATTTTCGAGGATAAAGAACTGCCTATTACCGTTTTCAATAATATTGATAGAGATGGTGATGGGACGCCAGAATTAAAGTGGGAAGGAAAAGATAGATACCCTAAATGGAAAAATGTCATTATAGAAACCCAAAATTCCTATCGTTATCTTGGCTATG
>JAGQVA010000846.1 GCA_020438265.1 Bacteroidota bacterium | reverse complement strand
CTCGTTCCACAAAAATCGACAAAGAGCCGAAAAAGTTTTAGACTAATAAATTAAACAACATCGGATTATTATTAACTACCTGATACTGAACCTGATATTTCTCCATTCTGTCCAGCAGGCTTTGATAATCTGCTTTACTTTCCAACTCTATGCCCACCAGGGCAGGACCGGTATCCCGGTTATTTTTTTTTGTGTATTCAAAGTGTGCAATATCATCCTTAGGGCCAAGCACATTAACAAGAAATTCGCGTAAGGCACCAGCTCTTTGGGGAAATTTTATCAGAAAATAATGCTTTAATCCTTCGTATAATAAAGCTCTTTCCTTGATATCTTCCATCCGCATCACATCATTATTTCCTCCGCTGACAATGCAAACAACACATTTTCCTTTAATTTGTTCTGCATAATGGTCCAGGGCTGCAATAGATAAAGCACCCGCAGGTTCGGCTACAATCGCTTCTTCATTATACAATTCGAGAATGGTCGCACAAACTTTTCCTTCAGGAACCAGATGCATATCATCGAGAATCTGTTTACAGTAATGAAGGGTTTGGTCCCCAACCTGTTCTACCGCTGCACCATCTACAAATTTTTCGATCTTTTGCAGGCGAACGAGCTTATTTTGCTTTAAAGATTCGTACATCGCCGGTGCGCCTTCTGGTTCTACACCGATGATGCTTGTCCCGGGGCTTACCTGTTTGAAATAACTCCCTACTCCGGAAGCCAGGCCGCCACCACCAACCGGAAGGAAAAGAAAATCGATAGAATGATTGGAATCAGCCAAAATTTCCATTCCCACCGTTCCCTGGCCTGCCATCACTTCTGGATCATTAAAAGGATGGATAAAAACCTTCCCTTCAGCCTCACAGGCTTTATGGGCCAGATCATAAGCCTGATCATAGGTATCACCCGACAGGACAATTTCAACCATTTCCTTCCCAAAGGACCTTACCTTGGATATTTTTTGTCGGGGAGTGGTTTCAGGCATATAAATCGTGCCCTTGATTCCCAGTTTATAACAGGCATAAGCGACTCCCTGGGCATGGTTTCCTGCACTGGCGCAAATGATTCCTTTCTCCTTTTCGGTTTTAGACATCTGGGCCATACGGTTATAAGCTCCACGAAGCTTATATGACCGAACTACCTGAAGGTCTTCACGCTTGAGAAAAACTTCACACTGAAATTTTTCAGAAAGCATGGCATTATAAACCAAAGGAGTCCTGGCCACAATTTTTTTGAGGCGATTATTGGCTTTGACGATTTGGGCTAATGGCAGAAGATCTATGGTTTGGGATACCATGAGAGGAATGGATTATAGTAGTCGGGACACAAGATCTTGTGTCCCGACAAATTTTGGTTAAGGTCGAAGTTTTCTTACCATCGCACCAGCCTGCCACATTTCTGATTCGTGAATCTCTTTCAGCTCCTCAGACAGTTTTTCCCGGTAATCAGGTCTTTCGTTAGCTTTGATAGTGATGTCGGCTTCGTTGCCTGTGGCAACGCTTTCATATAGTTCTTCAAAAACAGGGTTAACAGCTTCTCTGAATTTATGTCTCCAGTCCAGCGCACCTCTTTGTGCAGTGGTAGAACAGTTGGCGTACATCCAGTCCATTCCATTTTCTGCAACCAAAGGCATCAAACTCTGAGTAAGTTCTTCTACGGTTTCATTAAAGGCTTCGGAAGGAGAATGACCTTTTCTTCTCAGCAGATTATACTGTGCTTCCATGACGCCAGCCAGTGCACCCATCAGAATACCACGCTCACCGGTAAGGTCGCTGTAAACTTCTTTTTTGAAAGTAGTCTCAAAAAGATAGCCTGAACCCACGCCAATACCGATAGCCAGAGCGCGGTCTGCGGCTTTTCCGGTTGCGTCCTGATGGATTGCATAACTGGAATTAATTCCTTTTCCGGCTTTGAATAGTCGTCTCAAACTGGTTCCTGATCCTTTTGGAGCAGCCAGGAATACGTCTACATCATCCGGAGGAATAATTCCTGTGCGGTCATTATAAGTGATGCCAAATCCGTGAGAAAAATAAAGTCCTTTCCCTGGAGTGAGGTATTTTTTTACCGTTGGCCAGGTAGCGATTTGACCTGCGTCTGAAAGGAGGTTCATAATGATTGTACCTCTTTCACAGGCTTCTTCGAGGTCAAAAAGGGTTTTTCCCTCTACCCATCCATCTTCCAAAGCCTTATTCCAGGAAGCGGAATTTTTCCTCTGCCCAATGATTACATTAAACCCGTTATCTCTCAGGTTTAAAGCCTGGGCTGGTCCTTGTACGCCATATCCCAAAGCTGCCAGGGTTTCGTTTTTTAATACTTCTCGGGCATGTTCAATGGTGAACTCCTCTCGGGTAACCACATTCTCATCCGTTCCTCCAAAATTGATAATTGCCATGCTAGTTTCTAGTTTCTGGTTATTATTAATGATTTGTTTTTTTCAGTTTTCCCTCTAAATATTGTTTGAGGTTAAGGGGTCTTCTTGAGATTGCAATGGTGCCGGAGCTGGAAAAACCCAGTACTTCAAAAGGCTCCAGTGCCGCCAGCAGTTTTTGCGTCTCATGAGGGTAACCGGTTTTTTCGATCATCATGTGATCTTTCTCCACAGTTAAAACCCTGGCGTGATTGTCCCGGACAATTTGTTCCAACACTCCGTTTTGCAACTTTTCTGTTGAAACTTTATATAATGCCAGTTCCTGCTGAACAATATCTTTCTCCCTCAACACAAAGGCTTTAATGACTCCGACAAGTTTGTCAATTTGTTTTCTAACCTTTATGACTGTCTCTTCCTTTTCTTCAAGGACAATAATAAACCGGTAAATATCTTTGACCTCAGTCTCGGAAGTTGTCAGGCTGATGATATTGAT
>JAGQVA010000845.1 GCA_020438265.1 Bacteroidota bacterium | reverse complement strand
CTCTTCCTTAAGAGCCAGAATCCCCTCCATTTTGAACAGCTTTCCCTCGAACAGGGCCTCTCTCATACCAATATTACCTCTATCATTCAGGATCGGCAGGGTTTTCTCTGGGTGGGAACCGGTGACGGATTAAACCGATACGATGGTTATCATTTTAAGGTGTTTAAACATGATGACCACGATTATACGTCTATCAGCAATAATTCTGTTTGGGCCCTTTATGAAGATAGGAAAGGAATTATTTGGGTGGGTACACATGGAGGAGGACTCAACGCCTTTGATCCATCCCACGAAACATTTACCCTTTATTATCCCCGCGAAAATGAACCCAATAGTCTGAGTGGTCCCGACGTTTTGGCTGTTTTGGAGGATCGCCAGGGGCGATTATGGGTGGGAACGGAGCGCAACGGATTAAATATCATGGATCGGGAGAAAGGAACTTTCTGGCGATTTAAGGATCATGAAGGGTATCACGAAAGTCTGACTGAGAGATCTATTTATGCTTTGTTTGAAGATGCCAGTGGAAATATTTGGGTAGGTTCTTACGGCGGTTTGACCAAAGTTTATCCCCAATCTGTTGATGGCAAGTATTCGTTTAAGGCTTTTCATCGGGAAAATACCCGGTTGAGCAGTAATGCAGTAAGAGTTATTTTCCCTGCCGATTCTCAAAATCTTTGGGTTGGTACATGGAATGGTGGGTTACATTTGTTTAATCTGGAAACAGAAACTTTTACGCCTGTTCGCCATCTCTCGGATGATTCCCTGAGTCTGAGCAGCGATTTTGTTTCGGCTATTTCTCAGACACGTTCGGGGGAGCTTTGGGTGGGAACGTTTAGCGCCGGACTCAATCAGCGTATCAAAGACTATCAATTTTCCCATTACCAACACAAGCCGGGAAGCGATTGGCATATCAGCAGTGATTTTGTTTCGGCACTTTATGAAGATCATGCAGGCGTTTTGTGGGTAGGGACTTATGGAGGTGGTTTAAGTAAATATGAGCCATCAGCAGCTCGGTTTAACCATGTCAAACAAGAACCCAATAACGCCAATAGCCTGAGTTATAATCTGGTTTTTGGGATTCAGGAGGACCATAAAGGTCATATCTGGATGGCTACGCATGGAGGTGGCTTAAATCGTTACGATCCAATAAACCGAAATTATACCCATTATCAATATGATCCCGATGATCCTGGCAGTTTGAGTAATCAGGTAGCGCTTTCCCTGGCTGAGGACTCACTACACAGATTATGGGTTGGAACCCGTTCAGGACTTGACCGCTTGAAGGCTGATGGAAAAAGTTTTGATCATTTTTATAGTTCCCCGGAAGGAAAAGGAAAACTGAATGATCAATTTATCTGGTCGCTTTACACTGATAGTCAGGGTGTATTATGGGTGGGTACACGAAGAGGAATCAGTCGTTTTAATCAGCATGATGAGACTTTTACCAATTTTTCTCATATCCCCGGCAATCGCTCCAGTTTGAGCAATAATGTGGTTCTTTCTATGTTGGAAGACCGAAATGGCAACCTTTGGCTGGGGACCCGGGGAGGATTGAACCGAATAGATCCAAGGGTGGAAACTCCTGATTTCAAGTCATTTTTGGCAAGTCCCGAAGAACCTGCTTCTCTGAGCAATAATATTATCTACAGTTTATTGGAAGATCAAAAAGGGAGGTTATGGATTGGAACAGAAAGAGGATTAAACCGAATGGTGGAAAGTGAAGACGGAAGTATTTCATTTGTGCATTACACCACAGAAAATGGCCTTCCCAATGATATTATTTCTGGAATTCTGGAAGATGAAAATGGATTTCTCTGGATAAGTACCAATTATGGAATTTCCGTATTTAACCCGGATCTGATAGTTGAGGCTGATGACCCTTCTCCAGATTTATTCAGGAATTATGGGATTAAAGACGGGCTTCAAAGTTATACCTTTCACAATGGATCAAGTTATAAAACCCGCTCAGGAGAATTGTATTTTGGCGGAGCGAATGGATTAAATCATTTTCAACCCCAACAACTACGCGATAATTCATTTATTCCTCCTGTGGCGATTACGGATTTAAAAATTCTGGAAGAATCGGTACCCGTTTATAAAGGAGGCGACAAGCAGTCAGGAAAAACGTACCTGGAACAATCGATATCAAAGATTTCGAATTTACGGCTAACCCATCGCGATTATTCCGTTTCCTTTGAATTTGCAGCATTGAATTTTGATCAGCCACAAAAAAATCAATATGCCTACAAACTGGAAGGGTTTGATGATGATTGGGTATACATTGGAGGGCGCCGTACGGCATATTTTACCAATCTTGATCCTGGAAAATATACCTTAAAAGTAAGGGGCAGCAATAATGACGGAATCTGGAATAAAAGCCCTACACAGCTAAGTATCACGGTTTTACCTCCACCCTGGAAGTCCTGGTGGGCAATCATCCTTTATGTAATTGCCGGAGCGGGGCTTATTCTGAGCTATATTCGATACCAGATTAAAAAGCGGGAGGAAGAACTGCGGACTCAAAACCGAATAGAAATGGCCAAGATAGAGGAAAGAGAAAAGGTGCGGAAAAATACTTCGGCAGATTTTCACGATGAACTGGGCCATAAACTGACCAAAATTTCTCTGTTTATGGAATTGGCAAGAAGGCAAATTGAACCAGAAAGCCCAATCGCAGATTATTTCCAAAAAATTGAAAAAAATACTCAAAGCCTTTCTGAAGGAATGCGGGATTTGATCTGGATTCTTGACCCCGGACAGGATTCCTTATATGATACAATCATCAGGCTCAAGGATTTTGGGGATCATTTATACGAGCATACACATATTACTTTTCGCACCAGTGGTATTACTGATAATCTGGATGGAAT
>JAGQVA010000844.1 GCA_020438265.1 Bacteroidota bacterium | reverse complement strand
ATGTTCCTGTTCCGGATATATTGACTGAATTTGGTAGTTATACCGTGGCAGAGAGTAGCTGTACCCTGTTTAAGGTTTTGGGCAGGAAAAAGCAAAATGAGCAGGAAAAATGGTATATGATTGATGGAAGTATCATTAGCATGTTGCCGGATGTATGGGCGCTCAACCGCCGTTTTATTCCTTTGCCGATCAATAACTGGGATGCGGGTTATGAGAGTGTTTATATCGGAGGAATGACTTGTGATAGTGATGACTATTATAACCATGAAGCGAACGTTGACCCGATTTACATGCCAGCATCCAAAAAACAGCAATATATAGGCTTTTTTCATACCGGAGCTTATCAGGAAATCCTAAGTGGAGTGGGAGGAATTCATCATTGCCTCATGCCTGATCCCAAACATGTCATACTTGACGTTCAGCCCGATGGTACCTATTTTACCAGAGTGCTTCACGAAGAGCAAAACTCCAAACAGGTGATGAAGATTTTGGGGTATAGATTTTAATTTCAGGAGATTTAAGTCAAATATCAGAACAAGGAACTCAAAAGTAAAAAGTACGCTTTCACAATGAGTAAATAGACTTTTTCATTTGTTATTCCTTGTTTTTTGTTTTTACTTGAAATGCCTGCATTCTTTATAATCATATTTAAAAGAATAAAAACATCAAAGGAAATATCATGAATAGAGGTCCAATCTCAGAATTTATACAATATCACTACAAACATTTTAACGCTGCCGCATTAATCGATGCAGCCAAAGGCTACGAGGCCCATCTCAATGCCGATGGCAAAATGATGATCACCCTCGCCGGAGCGATGAGTACTGCCGAGCTGGGAAAATCCCTGGCTGAAATGATTCGTCAGGACAAAGTCCAGATTATCTCCTGTACCGGAGCGAATCTGGAAGAAGACATCATGAATCTGGTTGCTCATGAGCATTACGAAAGGGTTCCTCATTACCGGGATCTGAGCCCACAGGAAGAGAGAGCATTACTGGACCGAGGCCTTAACCGGGTTACAGATACCTGTATTCCAGAGGAAGAAGCCTTCAGACGCTTACAAAAGCATATTTACCAGCAATGGAAATCTGCGAATGACGTCGGAGAGCGATTTTTTCCTCATGAATTTATGTACAAAATGTTGCTTTCAGGTGATCTGGAGCAATATTATCAGATTGATCCAAAGAATAGCTGGATGCTGGCCGCAGCGGAAAAAAATCTCCCTATTGTTGTGCCAGGTTGGGAAGACTCCACGATGGGAAATATTTTCGCATCTTATTGTGTCAAAAAAGACATCAAACCCACTACGATGAAGTCAGGCATCGAGTACATGATGTGGCTGGCTGACTGGTACACAGAAAACGCAGTGGGAAAAGGAGTGGGATTCTTCCAGATTGGAGGGGGAATTGCCGGCGATTTCCCGATTTGTGTGGTACCAATGCTCTATCAGGATCTGGAATATGAAGACGTGCCATTCTGGAGTTATTTCTGCCAAATTTCGGATTCTACAACCAGTTATGGTTCTTATTCCGGGGCCGTTCCCAATGAAAAAATCACCTGGGGAAAGTTGGATATTGACACACCGAAGTATATCGTTGAATCAGATGCGACGATTGTGGCGCCTTTGATTTTTGCGTGGTTGTTGGGGTGGTAGATAGGAAAAATATGCACATTTAGCCCTTTCAGGTTTTCGAAAACCTGGAAGGGCTAAAAATAATCCTTCAACAAATCCTCGGCAACTGCTCTCCCACCAGCATATTCACTACCCGCTTCCCTCCTATTCCACTGGTAAGCACTACCTGACCCGGGTGTGATTCTACAACTTCTCCAATTATGGATGCGTGCTGGCAAACTTCAAATTCCTTTAGCTTTTTAATGACTTTGTCTGCAATTTCTGCGTTAACAATAGCCACAAAAATGCCTTCATTGGCTACATACAGCGGATCAAGTCCTAATATTTCGCAAGCACCATCTACCTGCTCATCCAAAGGAATATTTTTCTGAGAAATATCAATACCTAATTTTCTGTCTCTGGCAATTTCTGTGAGTACAGTAGCCACACCCCCACGAGTAGGATCGCGGAGCAAATGGATATTTCTGCCAAAATCATCCAAAAGAGCTTTCACAATATGGTTAAGGTTGCGAGAATCGCTTTCAATGGTTGTTTCAAACTCGAGACCTTCTCTGACCGACATGATAGCGATTCCGTGGGTAGCGATCTTGTCACTGACAATTACTTTGTCTCCTGCTTTGACTCGCTGAATATCAATATCTGCCTGTGGGTGAAGTTTTCCGATTCCTGTAGTATTGATGAATATTTTGTCTCCTTTTCCACGCTCTACCACTTTGGTATCTCCGGTTACAACCTGAACGCCCGCTTCCTCACAGGCAAATTTGACAGAAACCAATACATCCCAGAATTCCTTCATTGTCAGGCCTTCTTCAATAATAAAACTCAAAGAGAGGTATTGGGGAATGGCTCCACACATGGCCAAATCATTCACTGTTCCATTTACGGCCAATTCACCGATATTTCCGCCCGGAAAGGAGATGGGATAAATGACAAAACTATCTGTTGTAAAGGCAGTTTTTCCATCCAGATTAAGTACTGCCCCGTCATGTCTCTTGTCCAGCCAGTCATTATTTAATAAGTCAAATACTCCGCTGTCCAGTAAGCGATTGGTTAATAATCCCCCACTTCCATGTCCTAATGTGATCACATCAAAATCGAGTTTGGGCATGGGACAGGACAATTGCATGTTTATTTTTTTATTCATCGAAATTTATTCTTTCGTATTGTTTATTGAATCATCCCGGAAAAATGATAATAAGCTGCACAAGCTCCTTCAGAACTTACCATGGGTGCTCCC
>JAGQVA010000843.1 GCA_020438265.1 Bacteroidota bacterium | reverse complement strand
AAAACCTGGCACTTATATCGAACCAGGTAGATACCCTGAACTATTAAGTCATTATGCTGACGAATATTTTACTCAGGCTGAATGTGCCTTTGAACTCAGCAATCATATTGATGGAGAGTCTACTCATAATATGAAAATCCAGACATTAGAAGAAGGACACACTTTAGTTGAGCATGGATACTGGGAGGCAAATTCCACAGAATTGATCCTGACCAATGTAAGATCTTCAGAAATATACTATCTGGTTCATCAGCTTTTTAAAGACACAGATCCGAAAGCTATCCAGATCAGCGACCAGCGCCTGCGTAATCCCTCTCGTTTTAAGGGTGAAAAAAGCAACATTGATCAAAGGTATAACTATGGAGAATCGCTGGAATTATATCAAAATGACCAGGGTGGTTATACCCTTCATTTTTATTTTTCCTGTTGTTAATATTTATTTATTTCTATCTTTTAGACCTTCCAGGTTTTCAAAAACCTGGAAGGTCTTTTTTTACCCTTCCTCAAACCCTCATCCAATATTTCCCGTACCCTTAACCTCCACTTAAAACCGATAAAATGAAGTTATAATTTCTTTCAAACATATCTTTTGCCAATTCATCCTTTTGGCTCCAACCATTTTTACCGAAAGAAATTATGATATCTATACAGAATATTTCCTATTTACTTCCCAATCGTGATTTGTTGTTTGAGAATATCCAGCTTATTGTCAATAAGGGCGATAAAATAGCACTTATTGGAAATAACGGCTCGGGCAAATCTACCATCCTCAAAATGCTGGCAGGAGAACTACAACCTTCTCAGGGACAGATTCAGATTCACAATACTCCTTATTACATTCCCCAAATTTTCGGGCAGTATAATCAGCTTACAGTCGCTCAGGCTTTGGGGATTGACGTGAAGCTAAAAGCTTTACACGAAATTCTGAAAGGTCATGCAAATGAAGAAAACTTCCAGCAATTAAATGATGACTGGACCATAGAAGAACGTTGCGAAAAAGCCCTCACCTACTGGCAACTGGATGATCTGGAATTAACCCAAACATTAAACACGTTAAGTGGAGGACAAAAAACCAGGGTTTTCCTGGCAGGAATTTCTATTCATCAGCCTGAGTTGATCTTGCTGGATGAACCCAGTAATCATCTTGATACCCAAAGTCGACAATTGCTATATGATTTTATTCAAAATACATCGGCGACTGTTCTGATGGTAAGTCACGACCGGCAGTTATTAAATATTCTCAATACCGTTTGTGAATTGACCCACCAGGGAATAAAAACCTATGGAGGCAATTATGATTTTTATAAAGAACAAAAATCACTGGAACTGGAAGCGCTAAACCAGGATTTAAGAAGTAAAGAAAAAGAGTTAAAAAAGGCCAAAAAGAAAGAACGGGAAACCCTGGAAAGACACCAAAAAGCTTCGGCCCGGGGAAAGAAAAAACAAATCAAAGCTGGTACTCCAAAAGTTGTATTGAACAAACTAAAAAATGATGCAGAAAACAGTTCTGCCAAATTGAAAGGTGTCCATACAGAAAAAACAGGAGGAATTTCCGGCGAATTACAGGATCTCCGTTCTGCAATACCCGAAATCGATAAAATGAAATTTGGCTTTCATCATTCCAGTCTTCATAATGGGAAAATATTATTCAAAGCCAATGAAATTAATTTTGCTTACGAAGATCAAAACCTCTGGAATGAAAATCTGAATTTTCAAATCAACAGTGGTGAAAGAATCGCTCTCAAAGGAGGCAATGGCTCAGGTAAAACGACCCTGATTAACATCCTGCTGGGAAAACTTGAGCCCAACGAAGGGCAAATTTTCAGGGTAGAAAACCACTCCGTTTACATTGACCAGGATTATTCATTGATTGATAATCAGTTGAAAGTGTACGAAAAAGCCCAGCAATTTAATCTTTCCGGTCTGGAAGAACATGAGGTAAAAATTCGGCTAAACCGATTTTTATTTCCAAAGGAAACCTGGGAAAAACCATGCAGTGCTTTAAGTGGTGGAGAAAGAATGCGTCTCATGCTCTGTTGCCTGACCATCAACACACAAGCTCCTGACCTGATCGTATTGGATGAACCAACCAATAACCTGGATCTTCAAAATATTGAAATTTTAACTGCAGCGATCAATGAATACCAGGGAACACTGATAGTGATTTCACATGATATATATTTCCTGGAGCAGGTCAAAGTAGAAAGGGAGATTGTTTTATGAAAAAACGTATTTTTCTTTCAGGGTATTTAAATGATGTTCTGTGTGGTAAACCATAAAAAACAAAACCTCCCGAACAAGCATTTTTCCCATTAAAGGATGTGGAAGTAAATAATCATCCAATTGCTCTTCATTCCATTTGCCAATATTTTTAACCAATTTTTCCTTACCCGTTAGAAAATCGTCAAGCATTTTTCCTTTATCATCACGGGAGACAGGTTTGGGACCGTAAGGATTATTGCTAATCGTACCCGCCTGAGCCAAACGGTCAAGATAACGTTGTACGACTTCGTCATAAGAGCGCACTGGTCGATTGGGTTTCCCAAACTGCATTTTTAAAGCTACCCGGGGCATATTCAAAGCCATATTGAGGGGATTTGTGCCTTGAATTAAATGTCCCAGATGTTGCCCGGTTGACCACTTTCCTTCCGGTCCCTGATCAAAATGATCGTCAGGTTGGTCAGCAATCCATTGAGCAAATTCATCATATTTTTGGGCGATAGCATTTTGAATCTCGGGGATAGAGTGAATCATGTAGTTATTTTAGGAATGAATCTATTTTAAATTTATGGAAAAAACAAAGGTTTGGGGGAATTCAAACCTTCCAGGTTTTCGAAAACCTGGAAGGTTTTAGAACCATTCCCGAAATA
>JAGQVA010000842.1 GCA_020438265.1 Bacteroidota bacterium | reverse complement strand
GAGATCATCGTTGACGAAAAGGTTGGCGGCGTCGCGAAAGTCAATCTGATTGCCCAGCCATTTGTAATAAACCTCATTCGTCAGAAGAAATTTATCTCCAAGGGCTAAAGAAATACCTCCTGCTACCTGATGTGAGTTTTGTGGTTTTACCCGACCATTGGAAGGATACCAGATATCTGTAGGCAGGGAAGTGCCGCTACTGGAAACCAAATGGAGATATTGCACCATGCGGGCATAACTGGCTTTCACAGAGACACTTTCAGACAAACTGTATTTAATCGCCATTCGAGGTTCAATGCCTGTATAGAAAGTTCCCTCATTCGCAAATCCGGAAATTCTTAATCCGGTGTTGATTTTCAGCGCAGAACTGACTTCAATATCGTCTGAAATATAAGCCCCCAGCTCTGTTCCGTAATAGGTATTTCCCGCTTCGAAATCAAAACTTCCATCATCCGCACCCGCATCAAGTCTTCCTACAATAAAACGGTGATAAATTCCGCCAGCTCCAAATTTTACCGTGTGCCGATTATTGGGAATCCAGGTAAAATCGGTTCTCAGGCTTCCGTCAGTAATTTGTGAGGATAGTTCAAAAGAAAAAATATCGAATTCATTACTGATTCGATATTGGTAGTCAGAATAACTGGCCGAAGTATTCAGAAATAGTTTGGAGTTAAACAGGTGGTTCCAGCGCAAGGTCGTATTGCTGTTTCCCCAGTCAAAATTGAAATCAAACTCTCCGTCATCAAATTTGAAACGGTCTCTGCCAAAATAACCGCTGATAAACAGCTGATCTTTATCACTGATTTCATAATTGGCCTTGGCGTTAAAATCGTAAAAGAAATAATCCGGAATCTGGTTAAAATCGGGATTATCTTTCTGTGTTTCATTGATCAGACGGGTAAATACATCGACGTAAGTCCTCCGCCCGGAAATCATAAAAGAGGATTTGTCTTTGACAATGGGCCCTTCCAGCGTCAGGCGGGAAGCAATCAATCCCAAGCCTCCTGCTCCTGAAAATTTCTTTTTATTTCCCTCATTCATCTTTACATCAATGACTGAAGAAAGACGACCACCATACTGAGAAGGGAATCCTCCTTTATAGAGTTTTACATCTTTGACTGCGTCAGAATTAAACGTACTGAAAAAGCCAAATAAATGCGATGGGTTGTAGACCACTGTATTATCGAGTAAAACCAGATTCTGGTCTGGCCCGCCCCCTCTGACAAATATTCCGGAACTACCTTCGCTACCTGAAGATACTCCCGGTTTTAGTTGCAGGGTTTTGATAATGTCTACCTCTCCAAACAGAGCAGGAAGTGCTTTGGCTTCAGCCATGGTAATTCGACTGACACTCATTTCTGTGGAGTTAAGCTGCTCCTGGTAGGATTCTGCCTCAATGACTACTTCGTCAACACTGGCAATTTGCAGCTCAATATCAATGGTGTAATCCTTGTTAAGGACCACATATCTGACTTCTGTTTTAAACCCGCCAAACACATAACGTAGCTGAACAGAATCCTCTGAAGCCGGAAGCGTAAGTGAGTAAAAACCATATTCATTGGTATAGGTTCCTTTCTGCAATTTGGGTGCTGCTATGGTCGCTCCGATCATGGCCTCCCCTGATTCCGACTCTTTGACATATCCGCTAATCGTGTAACTGGATTGTGCAAAATAGATTTGGATAGATATTAGAAAGGTGAATAAAAAGACTAAAGGTTGTTTGTTCATTTTATATCATTCAATAGAATGTAAATAAGACGTAGAAAGATACATCAAGTGCTGTGGAACGTCTGATTTAACCACATGTATACGCTTAATGTTTGAAAATAAAATATTAATAAAGCCCCGAAGAAAAATTAAAATTGACCAATCGGTCAGAATTATTTTTCACCCAATGAAACGTCATTTTTTCCGGATTGGTTAGTCTTTGTTAAAAAAAAAATAAAAAAAAGCATTTTCCAGGTTACACTTTTTCATGACCGTGATACCAAGTCATGTATCACATAAACAAACAATCACTCATAATCATTAAAAATTATCATGAAAAAGATTTTGATTTTAGCCTTTGCACTCACCTTTTCAGCTTTCTTATCACAGGCTTTTGCCCAGAATATTGCCGGAACTTATAACATGAACTTTGTGAAAGCAAATCAGGTTTACACTGATCGCACACCTGTCAATCAGACCTTTACAGGAAGCACTACTTTTGAAGTAACTCAGAATGGAGATGAAATTACTGTTACCCTGCAAAATTACGGTGGAAAATGGTCTACCCATATTATGAAAGGAAGAGTTGGAAATGACAGATTAGTTGCTGCCTTAGCCAGTGGAACCAAATCTATCTACGTCATGGAAGCGCGGATTAACGGAAATGTTATTGAAGGAGAATATGAATACATCCGTTATGGTGATGGAAACAGTGGTATTGTTCCTGGATGGACCAAGGTGATGTTTAAAGCGGTTAAACAGTAGGATTTTAGTAAAAAATATCTTTTGAGCGCGGGTTTTCCCGCGCTTTTTGTTGTTACAGACCTTCCAGGTTTTGAAAACCTGGAAGGTAGCCTGTCCAATTGGATAATAAAAAAGTTCCATGCATTTTAGAGTCGCCAAACTCAAAAAAAAATGCGTGGAACTTTATCGTCTAGCAAGATACAAGAATTAACATCCCGAGACAAGTCTCTTCGTCAAGAGAATCAACAACTCAAAAGTCGGATACGAGAATTATGCCTGAGCCGAGAGAATTGGAAAGAGAAAGCCAAGTCTCGGTTAAGTGCTTTGCATAGATCAGAAAAAGAAGTGGCTCGTCTATCCTCTCAATTAATGGCCCAATCCCATCAAAAGGAGCGTGCCTATGGCCATCATTATCCCCTATGGCTGATCA
>JAGQVA010000841.1 GCA_020438265.1 Bacteroidota bacterium | reverse complement strand
GGCCAAATACACAAAACACGATATCGGGTTTTGGGGTGATATCCGCATAGAATTGTTTGTGAGAAGCATAATCCAACGCGTCAAATTCGAGGATTTGAACATCTCTTCCATAGCGGATTTGTATATCGGAAACGTCTGGCTCCAGCCGGGAAGAATTTCTGGCAGCCAGATAAAGATTATAGCCTTTTGAGGCAAATTGGTGCGCAATGGCTCTGGCTATGTCAGAGTTTGCTCCCAGGATCAATGCAGTTTCAGCCATTTGGGTTAGAATAATATCTTATTATGCAACTTCTTCCCCTCTCATACTACCAGAACGATCAATCAGCCATATTAATACACCTCCGATAATGATTAAACCCAAAGCTGTATAAGTTTGAGTAACACCAAAATCCGGAGCATGCCACTGATAACCAACGACTACCTCTTTTGCCTCTTTTCCTGCCCTTTCAATGGTTTCTGTGAGCGTGGTTTTCCATGGCCATATAACCAGTAAAGAACCCAAAACGAAGCCAGTCATCATAGAGATTGTCTGGTCGGGATAACGTTTTAAAACCCAGGAAATAAGTTGTGAAAAAGCAATCATGCCTACCACACAACCTATTAATAAAGGCGCCAGAATACCCAGATCAACACGACCAATAGCTCCCAGAATGAGGGCATAATTTCCCATAATAATCAAAACAAATGATCCGGAAAGTCCAGGTAAAATCATACTGCAAACGGCAACGATACCACAGAGAACTACATAAATAAAAGAGGGATTCTCTGAAGCGGGTGCCAGAAGGGCAATACCTACGGCAATTCCGGTTCCAACCAGTAACGAAATGATGGATGATAAGGACCATTTTCCTACGGTTCTGCCCACAGAATAAACCGATACGGCAATCAGGCCAAAAAAGAAGGCCATGGTTAACAGTTCCTGATATTTCAGTAAATACTCCATTAATTTGGCGAGGCTAAAAATACTCACTCCTACTCCAAGTAAAACTGCTGAGAGAAAAGATCCATTGACATGTTCCCACAACTCTTTGAATTTGAATTGGAATAACAATTTGATCGCTTCCAGATTAAATGACTTCAGCGAGTTGATAAAAGTCTCGTAAATTCCAGTAATCAGAGCAATTGTTCCACCGGAAACTCCAGGGATCACATTGGCCGCCCCCATGGCTAAACCTTTTAGAAAGAGGGATATAGCTTGCTTCATAAGCGCAAAAGTAGAAAAAAATACCAGATATCAGTATTTTCGTTAGCCCAAAAAGAAAATGCTTTTAATGAACAGTTTGATAAAAGAAGTAATCGACTCTCAATCCAGGAAAGCGTTTCTGGATTTTCCCCGTCAACTTTATGCAAATACCCCGGAATGGGTCTGCCCGCCTGATTTGGAGATCGAACAAATTTTTAATCCGAAAAAGAACGTATTCTTCCAGCACGGGAAGGCTACTCGTTGGATTTTAAAGGGTAAAGAAAACCAAATATTGGGCCGGATTGCTGCTTTTATCAACGAAAAAAAGGCGTTTCAGGGACCAATTAAGACCGGTGGGATCGGTTTCTTTGAATGTGTTGATAATCAGGACGCTGCTGATCAATTATTTGATACGGCAAAAACATGGTTGGAAAAACATGGAATGGAAGCGATGGACGGACCGGTTAACTTTGGTGAAAATGATCGTTACTGGGGACTGATGGTGGAAGGATTTGAGCAACCGGCTTTTGGGATGCCTTTTCATCTCCCCTATTATCAAAAGCTCTTTGAAGATTATGGATTCAAAGTGTTTTTTCGTCAGGTGTCAAAGGAGCTGGATCTTACAGAACCGCTGCCAGAACGTTTTCAAAAAATAGGAGAATGGGTCAGACAGAAAGAGGGAGTGAAATTTATTCATGCGAATCGTGATAACATCCCCTTTTTCGCAGAGGGATTTAAGACGATTTATAATGATGCGTGGCAATTTCATGAAAATTTTACTCCCGTCAACGACGAGCAAGTCAAACAAATAGTCAAAGACTTTAAGCCTTTACTGATTAGCTGTTTTATGCCTATGGCACTCGTAAATGATGAACCTGCGGCATTTATTGTGTGTATTCCGGATCTGAATCAAATTTTTAAACCCCTTCAGGGAAAGCTCAATCTCATGGACAAGCTCCAGTTTTTATGGCGAAAACGTAATGAATTTGTCTGGTACAGGAAAAGGGGAATACTTACCCGGGGCAGAGTAGTCATTATGGGAGTGAGACCCAGGTTTCAAAAATATGGACTTGAATCCGGATTAATTATTTCGTCGATACATGAAGCGAGAGAATTGGGTTTTCAAAAAATCGAATTGAGCTGGGTAGGCGATTTTAATCCCAAAATGCAACGATTGCTCAGCGCTACGGGGGCCAGACAATCTGCGGTTCATCACACGTATCGATATGTGTTTGATGAGGATATTTCTTTTGAAAGGTCTGGACAGATTCCCATGGAACGGGGAGAAAAAGCGCAATAAAAAAGCAGGTCCTGTAGACCTGCTAAAGGTAAAATTCTAATATTTTAAGCGGTTTTTATACCGTCATGATTTCGTCTTCTTTTATTTTGAGAATTTCTGTAACCTTATCATTGAAGCCTTTCATAATCTCTTCAACTTTCTTCTCTGCTGTTTTTGCCTGATCTTCAGAAACTTCTCCGTCTTTTTGTAAACCGGAAACATTGGATAAGGCTGATCGTCTGAGATTTCTCAAAGCAATTCTGGCCTCTTCTCCGGCTGCATTAGCCTGCTTGGATAATTGTATACGTCTTTCCTCTGTAAGTTTTGGAATAGGAATTCGTACCATTTCCCCATCACTCTGTGGATTAAAACCAAGATTCGCTTCTATAATTGCTCTTTCGATGACTGGGATCATTTTTCTCT
>JAGQVA010000840.1 GCA_020438265.1 Bacteroidota bacterium | reverse complement strand
AAGTCCTTAAAACCAGGAGACCCGGATTTAAAAATGCGAACCGAAGTAATGACTTTAGCTCCTGATAAGACCGAAATGGTCGTGAAAGGGAATCACTTTGATAAGGAATATAATGAATTGGAGAGACTTGATAGGGCTGGGAAACTGAAGTTCCTATCTCCTCAGTCCGACCGATATTTAGAGCTCCGTGATCAGCAAAATACTTTATTGACCAGTATTAAACTACCAGGTGGGCAAGAAAGACAGGTAATAGACACCCGGCTTGAAATCATTTCCACAGAATACCATCCAGGCGGTGAATATCTTTATGTACTGGGAATGGCAGCTCCTTATTCTCATTATACCATAAAAAAGTATGAAACTGATCAGTGGAAGCTGATTGAACAGTATGAAATCAAGAAGCAGGATTTCTATTTTTCAGGCCCTATGAAAATATCCCCCGATGGAAGCAAGATAGCGATTCCTGGTGGGAGAATGGAAAAGGACCAACACCAGTACGAAGTTTTTGTATTCGATTTAGACATTTTTGCCCCCCCCGCTTTGATGATTGAGACTAGTAGTTCCGAGTTATTTCGGTTTCATTCCAACGGAAATTATATAGCAGTATTGTCTGGAAATGCGAAGGGTAAAATTGACTTGTATGATACTCATGATGGACAACTTATATTTTCAGCCAATTGCGATTTTTTCTATGCCTTTCATCCCACTAAAGATTGGCTCATGTATCTGAAATACGATGAGCAGGGGAGAATGGAAATAAAATTGGTCGATATTCATTCGTCAATCGAGGTCAATAGTTGGCAATTTGATGTAATCAAGGCCAAAATTCAATCTGTTCCCGTTTTTGGCCCTGATGGTGATTATTTGGTTTATGCTGATGATGTAGGGATAAAATACCTGGAATTAGAAAAAAGAGTGACCAAAAATCAGGAATCAACTGTATCAAACTCTCAAAAAGGCCTCGCTCGTATTAGTAATGTTTTCCTTCATCCGGAAGGTAATCAACTCATGTTACAGATTCCCGATGTAGAACAAGGTAAAATAATAACTCTGAATAATGTTGTTCAATTGAATGCAGAATCTGAGAAGAGGGGGCTGTTTTATTTGGACAAGCAGTGGCAGTATAAAATAACAGTCCGGCGATTTAAGGGCTATGATACACAAATTGAGTTAAGAGACTATGTGACAGATCAATTATTTTGGGAGGCGATTGCTGTTGGAACGTTAGATGCAAAGGTCAGTCCTTCTGGAAAATACGTGGTTTTACTGGGATTGAATCAAAAGGGGACAAGATTTTATAATTTTTATGAAATTAGAGACATTAAAACGGGTAAACTTATCAAAAAACTCCCTGCGAATTACGGATGTCTGAAAATTGAATTTGGGTCAGATTTTAGAGATTTTTTACTACTGAATATCCCTAAAAAATGTGGAAAATTCCAATATTCAGATCTCCCGGCTGACTATTTTGATCTAAATACGAAAAGGAAAAAAATGCCCCCTCCTCCTGTTTATCCCGCTTTGGTTCAGATACCGGACGGAATAATTATGCGTTGTTGGGATTTTGAGCTTCCAGAGGAGTATCCTGCGGTTTCACAACCATTTTCAATTAAGAATGGGGAAAAAATTGTAACCACAATTAGTAGTTTTGGTCCTACTACCCATGAATTAAAAATTATTGATACACAGGGATTGGGAAATCCTATGTTGTCTATTGATACAAAGGAGATTTGCGATTTAATATCAAGTCATTTTTTTGACTTGAACGATAAAGATAGTGTCCTCATTTCTTGTTTCTCAAACGAAAATATAGGGGATCAATCTGGGAGTCAGGAGTTGGTATTTAGGAAAATCAATATCCAAACAGGAAAGTCAAAATTGTATGCGAAATTTAAGGGTTTTGCCTTGGGTTATATTTATGGCGAAATCAGTTCTGATGCCAAATATTTGTTCCTGGTTAACATAGAGGGAAGCGCCGAAATCTGGCACCTCCCCAAAAGCGAAAAACTCCTGACCATCTACGCCACTCTAAACAACGGCTATCTCCTCCTCACCCCCGACGGCTACTACTTCGGCACCAAAGGAGCCCTGGAAAACGTCCGTTTCTCTGCCAAAGATCAAAGCCTCCCATTCCAGCAATACGACCTCAAATACAACCGCCCGGACATTATCCTGAGCCGTTTTGAGGAAAGTACTCCCGAACTGGTCGAACTCTACCGCAAGGCTTATGAAAAGCGCATGGAGAAAATGGGCTTTGACGAAAATCGGGTCGTGGACGAAAATCATTTTCCGGAGATTAAGGTCACCAATTCCAGCATTCCACCTTACACAGATGAGGAAACCTTTGAAGTATTCGTCAAAGCTTCCGACAGCAAATATGCCCTTGACAGAATCAATATCTGGGTCAATGATGTACCCGTTTTGGGCAGAAAAGGCCGTTCGATCAAAAGCCAGCAAAGCAAGGAGTTTGAATCCTCTTTCCAGATTCCTCTCACGCCGGGAGAAAATCAGTTTCGTTTATCGGTGATGAATGAACAAGGGGTGGAAAGCCTGCTGGAAAATTTTAGCATTGAATGCAGGGCTCCAAAAGCTTCCTCAGATCTTTATCTGATCAGCATCGGCGTGTCGGAATATGCCAATCCTGAGATGAACCTCAGTTATGCAGCGAAGGACGCGCAGGACATCAGCAGGCTGTTTTCTGATCAAAAAGGACATTTTGCTCATGTGTATCGCACAGAACTGCTCAACCGGGAAGTAACCCGCAGCCGTCTTCAAACGATCAAATCGGCCCTGCAAAAGACCAAACCCAACGATGCAGTCGTGCTATACCTTTCCGGTCATGGGTTAATTGACGAAGAGCTGGATTATTATCTGGCGACTTATGACGTGGATTTTTT
>JAGQVA010000839.1 GCA_020438265.1 Bacteroidota bacterium | reverse complement strand
TCATCATCTTGCCGAGATGGGAGAAAGATTGGTGGCAGCAGCTGGTAAAGCAGGAATTCGAATTACCCTGGTTCCTGTATTTTATCGGCGGGGAGGATTTGGAATGCCTCCGACGGAGGGACAAAAGCGGTTTATTTGCGCTGAATTAGACGATTATATCAGATTAATCGAAGCCTCTCAAAAAGTGGTTGAGAAAGCCTCATGGGCCAGTCTTGGGGTTGGAGTGCATTCCCTCAGGGCCGTAACACCTGAAGATGTTATCCGCACCGTACAGGAACTTCCAGACCATTTACCTTTTCACCTTCATATCTCCGAGCAGAAAAAAGAAGTCGCTGATGCCCTGGCTTTTTACAACCAAAGGCCTGTGGAGTGGTTGTTGGATCATGTAGAAATCTCCGAGCGGTTTCACCTAGTGCACGCCACGCATCTGACATCCGGAGAGGTTAAGGGAATAGCATCTTCTAAAGCCAATGTCGTTTTATGTCCTTCAACGGAAGGAAATCTCGGCGATGGTCGGTTTTCCCTCCAGGAATTTCAGCAGGCCGGAGGCAATTGGTCGATTGGCACCGACAGCCACATCGGCTTAAGCCCGATGGAAGAGCTCCGCATCCTGGACTATGGCCAGAGGATCTATGCGCATCAGCGTAATGTGTTTCATTCTTCAGAAGAGCCTGATAGCGGAGTTTATGGGTTAAACAAACAATGGAAAGCCGGACGTATGGCAATGGGGAAATCCAGTCAAACCTCATTCGCTTTAGGAGAGGCATTTGATGCGGTAGTTATCGATGGAACTCAACCTCTCATCGCAACTTCTTCTTCAGAAAACAGGATATCAACTTTTATATATGCCGGAGATCCCAGCTTTATCAAAGGGACAATAGTAGGGGGCCAATGGCAGGTAAAAGAAGGCATTCATCCTGAAGGCGGAAAGATAACAGCTGATTTTATCAGGGTTTTACGGGAATTAAAGGTTCGCTAATAAAAATTATCCTCACATCGGTAATAGCTTTTCTTTTCATTCTATAGATATACAGAATGCGCATCCAAAGTGATGTGATCGAATTCTAAGGAGTATATATTTAGGGATGTCGTAAGGGAAGGGGAAAGTTCAGGTTTCTCTTCCCTGAGACATGGAATTGAATGTGAAAAGCAACTTCAACATCAATCTCAACTTCAAAAGCAACCAAGTTAAAAAACGCTGACTATAGGATGTGTAAATAGTTGCTTTTGCTATTGACGTTGCAGTTGAGGTTTTCTGGAAGTCCATTCTTTCATCGAAAAATATCATTATTCCTGCATCTTACTTGAAATCAGAAAACAAAAAAACTTGGGAGCTTTCTGCAATCACCTTGTCCTTTGAAAATGAATTTTTCAAAGGCTTGGTGATCAGTCTTTTGAATTGTATCTTGCCGTTGGAATAAACGCGGGTTATGCAGATTGAATCGCTTTTAAAAGATCGAAACCTATTATTACAGGAGCTAAAATCCGGTAATCAAAAACTATTGCAGAAGCTTTATGAAACACATCGTGAGGCTTTTGGCAGATGGGCGATGAAACAGTATAAATGCAGTGATGATTTGGCAGGAGAAGCATATCAGAAGGCTTTCATCGCTTTTTATTATAATGTCAGAGAAGGAAAATTGACAGAACTTAACAGCTCTGTCAAAACTTACTTGTTTGCTATTGGAAAAAATGTGATTAGGGATCAGTTTAAATTAAAGCAAAATCAAACTGAGGAACTGGACGAAAAAATTGCCGGATCACAACCCGATTTTACCATTATGGAAAAGTATGATAATTCTCATGCGAAAGAACTGGTAAGAAATCTCCTCACTCAGATTGGAGAACCTTGTAAAACCGTATTGGAATTATTTTATCTGAAACAATATGCCCTTGAATCCATTGCTGAGGAGATGGGCTATAAATCGGAATCAGTAGTTGCCAAGCGGAAGTTTATCTGTTTGCAGCAACTGCGAAAATTGCTTCTGAATGCCCGTAGTGAGGGAGCAGCATCTGTACAGAATTAATCGGACGCCTATGGCTAACGTCGACAATAACTATCTTATCGAAGGCTTTTTTTCCGGTACCCTTACTGAAGAAGAGGAAGCCTTATTCCAGGAAAAAATGGAAAATGATCCTGATTTTGCTCAGACAGTCAGGGATCTGGAAATGCTGGAAAGCGGGTTGAATGCGTTGGGATTTGATGAAATTGCCAAAGATGTGGAAGATTGGGAAACGAATTATTTAGCCCAAAAGACAGTCACGCATAATATTGCCCGGAGATCGGTTTTCTGGCGTTATTCAGGGATTGCCGCTTCTTTACTGGTCCTGGTTGGGGTTACTTTTATGTTAAACCGGGCTCAGGATAAACCCACTTCTGCCGATGTGTTGACTCAGTATTACAAGCCCTACGACAATATGATCACTTTCAGAGACTCTGTTTCTCAGTCGGAGGAATTGCTCCAATCGGCTATGGAGGCTTATGAGGCAAAAGAATATCAGCTGGCCGTAACTGCTTTTCAGGAGTACATCAAAACTTCCGAAGAGGATCTAAGGCCCTATATTTATCTGGGGATTTCTCAAATGGAACTGGGAAACTTTCAGCAGGCTGACGAAAGTTTTGTCAAAGTGATGACGCTTAAACCCTATCGCCAGCAGGCTCAATGGTATCGGGTTCTGACTTATTTAAAAGCAGATAACAAGGAGGCTGCAATTCAGTATATAAATGAAGTCAGAGCAGAAACGCCAGACCATTACCGTTATCGGGAAATGGGGCAGATTCTCAAACTGCTTGAATAAAAAAAGGAGTACCCGGCGGCACTCCTTTAGGAAAAACACGTTAAATTTAATCTTTATTTCTTGATAAATCGGGCTGATGTTGCAGCCTGTCCATATCCGTC
>JAGQVA010000082.1 GCA_020438265.1 Bacteroidota bacterium | reverse complement strand
GTCTGAGTCATTTTGTGAACATACCTCGCCAATTGCCTCGAAATCCCGTCTACTTCTCCTCCATAAAAACGCCTGTTTCTTCTTTCCTGATCGGTTTCTGTAACCGGCGTCGGTTCCGAAAATATCCTAAAACTACGATTATCAATTACACCATCAATTCCTTCAATATTGCCGATCATATCATTATTGAGAATTCCGATAATGTCCCAGGCATCGTATTTGGCTTTCTGAGCCAGGTGCTGCCCTCCGTAAAGGCCTTGTTCTTCTCCGGAAAGTCCCACGTAAACAATGCTGTTTTTAAACTTGTACTTCGTCAGCACTCTGGCTGCTTCCAGTGCTCCGGCCATACCGGTAGCATTATCATTGGCCCCGGGGGCATCTGAGACCCCATCGGAAGCATCCGAAGCGCGGGAATCAATGTCGCCCGACATCATGATATAACGGTTGGGATAGTCTTCCCCCCGTTGTATTGCATATACATTCACAATCCAGGTGTCTTCCGGAATTCGTCGGCTGCCTTTGGGTACAAAGGTTCTTTGATAATATACCTCCAGACATCCGCCACAAGCTTCTGAAATCTTTTCAAATTCGGCTTTGACCCACCGACGAGCTGCCCCGATTCCACGGGTATCCGAGACGGTGTCAGACAGGGTGTTACGAGTTCCAAAACCAGCCAGGGTTTTGATGTCTGATTCGAGCCGTTCTGCTGATACTGCTTCTACAATGTCATACATTCTCAGGTCCAAAGCTGGTGGAGATATGGTTTCCTGAGCCTGACAGGAGAATAAGGGAAAAATAAAACTGGTAAAAAGAAGGGAAATAGAAATGGTGGTTTGGGATATGAAAGACATAATGTAGCACAGTTATTAATAAATATTGCGAATGATTTGGGCATAAGCCCGCCACTTCACAGATCGAATATCGTTAATCTTCAATCGGATATCAATTGTTCTCAATTTTTCTCATTTACAAAATGAGTAAAAACATGATACAATAAAAAAGGGAGGCAGCGCCTCCCCCATGGATTGAAGAATGTACGGGTCAATCCAATAAGAACCGTAAACTACCGGTACTATGAGAACTTTTTATATTCATTAAATATATGCCCCGGCTCAAATGAGAAAGATCAATGGATTCTTTCACCTGAAGGCTTGAATGGGTTTCTTTTTTCCAGACAATTCTTCCGTAAATATCTGTAACCTGAAGATTCAGAGATTGAGGCTGGGCCAGAATGAGATCAAGATGAATGATCCCATTACTAGGATTGGGATAAAGATTGACTGAGGTAAATTCATCGGAAAAACGATCTTCCAGATTCATTACTCCTCCTACTGTTGCTGTATCAATGAATTGGCAGTTATTATCATCTGTAACCGTCATAACATAGTCTCCGGGAGCCAGATTAAAGATAAATACACTTGAACTGGTAAACCCTCCGGGACCTGTCCAGGAGATGGTATAGGGCTGAACTCCCCCTGATATATTAGCGACAATACTTCCATTGAAATTTGGTCCTGGCGAGGTGTTATCATTAACTGAAAAACTATTTGCCACAGAGTCAGGCTCCGAGACGGTCAGGGTTTCGTTGACTGAACAATTATTCATATCTGTAATTGTAACGGTATATTCTCCTGCGAGCAGTTGAGAAATATTGGCTCCGGTTGCCTGGTTGGACCAGGAATAGGCTAGGGCCCCGGTTCCGCCGGCAGCTATAACTGTAATCTCTCCCACAGCATCCCCCGCACATAACAAATCTTTAATTGTGGAACCAACCAGCTCCAACACAGGAGGTTCCTGAATGTCAATCCAGTTAAATGACTTGCAATTTGCTCCATCTGTTACTTCGAGAACATGAGTTCCCGCTTGTAACATAGACGCGCAGGAGTCTGTCTCTCCATTATCCCAAAGGAAAGAATAAGCCCCTGTACCTCCGCTGACAAGCATACAAGCTGCTCCGTCATTAAGTCCGTTACAGCTGATATCTGTAACCAAATTGGGATCATTCTGAACATCAGGAGCATTCGCATTATTGAGAATGATTGTTTGTAAGTCTTTACATCCCCAAAAATCCTGAACTTCTACCTGATATACTCCAGCGGAGAGACCTGTCGAAAGGCTATCTATTCCCCCTCCGGAAGAAACATCCCATTGGTAAACATACTCTCCTAATCCTCCACCTGGAACGATACTGATTTCCCCATCACTTGCACCACAGCCTGGTTCAGTAAGGTTAATGATATTGGCAAATGGATTTAAGTTACAATTATAAAAGAAACCAGGTGCTTCTGTATATTCAGAAGGAGAGATAGAAATATCTGAAAAATAGTAAAAAGATACTGGTTGCGTAGCATCTCCTGCATCTAGGTTCACAATTATAGTAGGCAGGGTATAAACCTGATTTCCGTTATCCAGGGCGACAGGAGCCACTTTAGGAAGCAAAACCCGTCCACTCCAGTTTAGGTCGTCATTGGTCCAGTTCTTGACCGGAGTGAGTCTCTTTTTATTCAAATCGTAAGCACGCGTATGAAGATCAGGAAGATAATTGGTCATGTTGGGAGCTCCTGTAGGTCCTGGAATAGAGGTCCAGCCATTGGTCGTATCAGTATCGGTCCATGCGAAAAAGATTTTGGTTCCGTCAGCCGATCTGGAAACCTGAGGGTGGAGATCCTGGATGATATTGGCAGAATTGGTGCTGGGTTGTGTAAGATCGCCCCAATAAGCCCGGAAGGTATTCTGGGAAGCGATATGCATCAGATTCCAGTCGCCTAATGTATCTTTCGTCAGGTTGACATCCATGAGGTATAATCCTGAGAAGATGGTATAACCCGCTTCAGGTGAATTGATGTGTGAGGCAGGCCCAAGGGTAAAAAAGATATGAGGATTCCCCAAAGCATCGACTGTCATATCCATTTCAAATCCAACGGTTGCCTTTCCGGTTGCAAACGGAAGGGTGTCATTCACTCCTCCGGTGGTATCTATCACCAATAACCATTGAAGAGAATCTCTGACTTCGGGGAAGGAATTAAGGTTAAACTCGAAAGGCGTACTCCATGTATTCCCCCCGTCATTTGATTCGACAATAATGGGAGAGTAAACGGAATCTTCTCCACCATTCAAATCGCCAAGCCATGTGATATATCCGGTGGTTCCATCCGGGCTAAAAGCAATGCTGGGACTTGTCACTCGCGGTGTACCATCGAACTGAAGGTAGTGATCTCCAAGAATTTCGCGGACAAGAATCCAGTTGACGTTTTTGGTAGTTGGATCATAAATGCCTTTATAGACAAAAACTCTGCCCAGGCCTGGGTCGTTGTCTACGCCTTGAGCCTCTGAGGTTACAAACCAAAATTCTCCGGGCACCCGCTCCACAAAGCTTGTATTGGTATTATGCCCTACATTGGTAAAAAGGTAGTCCTCCTGCTCAAGGGTTGGATTAGCAGAAAAAACGCCGGAAACAGTGCTGGAAACAGCCCCATCCCATTGCCCGCCAGGACCGGGAGTCAGAAAAGATCCCAGATGAGCCAGACCCAGATCATCGATGGTTGTCCCTCCATTATCCAGGTAAATAATTCCCTGTGGAAATCTTACCGGCCAGGTATACTGCGGGGTAATTTCCATTTCCCCAAAACAATGGCCGGGAGGTGCCGAATTTCCCCCTGATACATTCACTCCTCCTCCCACTTCCCAGGAAAAACCTCCGTCGGTGGAATAGACATAACGTACTCTTCCATTATCAGCGGATTGGCCACCACAAGTATTGATATTCTGGCGATGGACAAAGCTAATGATGTCGCTGTTTCCTATACCCTGGTATATCGAAATCGGATTGACTTCTGGTACCAAAGTAGAATAAGCGTTGGAAGCTTCCGCAATTTTTACGGCAGTTACAGCATCCGTGGCAGAGGTACCAACGGGATTACTTGTTGTTGCAGCAGGCCCCTGAGGCACAAAAGTTGGAATTTGGTTTTTGTGATGAACCTGAACATCGGATAAGGACGATAAGGGTACGATTCTGTTTGCTTTCTGAGCATAGAGCATACCCGAAATCCCTGTCATCAATAAAATGGTAATCAGTTTTCTCATAGTAAGGAATTATTTGACGGTAAAAAATGTGTGGGTTTTGATTGATCTTAAATTCGTTCCTTACTGAGAATAAAACAGAATAAACCAAAATCTACGCTTACACAGTAACTTGATTCTGTTGAGTTGTGCAGAATTGCGGAAAGGGTATTTATCTGTGTACAGGGGCCATTTATTTTTTTGAGTGAATTACACAGATTGATTTGATTTTACGCTTCTGATAAATACCCAAATTAGCAGGATCCCCACCAATGACAACAGAGAAAGGATTATATACAGAAAGGGATTGCCTGGAGTAGAAATGGGGGATGGATTACCAATGATCACAAAAGTAGCCCAATTGGAGGGATGGCTGGTTACAGGATCTGCCGTAGTCAGATAGGAAAGTTTTGCCTGCCTTAAGGCTTCGTCCTTACTCATACCTGCTTTGAGATTTTTATAGAAAATGGCCATGATTTGCTGAGTTGGCAGATCGCGGGCCTTCCACAGGCTGGTAATAATGCTGGGAACACCTGCATACATAAAAGCCCTTGCCAGGCTAAAGATCCCTTCTCCGCGATGCATAACGCCCACTCCGGTATTGCAGGCAGAAAGGACTGCCAGTTGGGAATTAAGCTCAAGATTATATATTTCGTGTACATTCAGGTAACTATCCTCAAAGGATGAATTCAGATTTTCCAAACTGGCAGAGCGATATTCTCCTGAAAGCGAATCATGCTGAGGCTGGTAAAACAGCAGCCTTGATTGCAAGGGCTCCTGGTCATTGACCAGGGCATGCATGGCGAGGTGAATAATGGCAGGATGTGAGGATTGGGATTTGAAATTCATTTCTGTTGCCTCCTCTCCCAGGATGATTTTTCCTCCCCAGATTTCCTGCGCCTGTTGGATTTCGAGGACCGTTCCATTCAGGTTAGATAATAAGGGCATGGCGTTTTGACCACGACTGCTGTAGCCTGGATTGACATTGCTTGCGTAAGTAGGCGCATAACCTAAAAAGGGTTCCTGGTTGACCGGATTATTCAGGAGGTTTTGCTCAAATAATGTAGCTGAATAGGCATAACTTGTACGATATTTTTTCATCAAATAGGGCAACTCGCGAAAATCCGGTGTTTCAGATTCCGCCAGATCAGTCTGGAGTATTTCAAACGGCAAATAACCGAGTTTCCCGTCAGGAATAATTACCAGATGTTGTTTTTCCCCATGGTGAGAAAGTGGTTCTTCAACCAGAAACTGGTAATAAGTCTGAGCCAATGGCAAATTTTCTTTAAAATGGCTGTTCATCTGAGTACAACTATTCAGAAAAGCATCCAGTTTAACTACGTCAATTTTTTGATGACTGACAGCCGAAATCGTTTGATGATTATGAGAAATGGAAAAAATATAAAGACTATCCTGGCCCCAGAAATAGGAAAGCATAATCTGATTATTGGTAAGCATTCTCTGGACTTGCTCAATGTTCAACGTCTTAACCTCGTACTTTAAATCATAATATCGAGGATATTTTGCTTCCATCCTGGTTACTAATGAGTCATACTGTTGTTCTAATGCAAAAATATTTTTTCTAAACCGGGAAATTCTCACGCTATCAGCCAAAGCACCATTTCGTTGTTCTGCAAATAATTGATCCCGATAGTAAGAGAATAATGATTGGATTTCTTTTTCCTCCCGCAAAACCTCAGCTGGAATCTGTGCAAATTGTTTCGCTTTTGTATCCTGAAGACTTTCCAAAAGCAAACTGGATTTGCTTCTTTCCACCAATTGAAAAGCCTGATTGAGATAGGACACATCGCCCGATTGATGATATTGGTTAATGGCCAGTTTAACGCCAGTGTCATACATGGGGAAAGTTTCCTCAGCCCAGGAAAGTTGGCCTTTCTCGGAGTTAATGGAAAGTTTGATAGAAGTAAGAAGTTTATCAGCAGAAAGAATGTATTGCAAAGCCAGGTCAGCTTTTCCGGTTTTGTCCAATATTTTTGCCTGTGTCTGATAATTGTAAATGGCCTGTGTCAGGCTGATAAAATCTTCTGGTTGAGGAAATGCCTGAGTTTGATCCCAATCACGGGTATTGGCGTACATTCCTTTTTTAGCATAATTCAATGCTGACTCATATTTGCCTGCCTCCATGGCGACCTCAGATAGTTGGGTATACACCGCAGCCAGAACGTAGTACTTTTCTCCAATGGTATTTTCCCAAATATCAGCGGACTTTTGAAAAGCGATCATTGACGCATCGGAATTTCCCATTTTATGATAAATTTTTCCCTGCTCACTTAATAAAGTTGCATGATCAGGGTGCCGGGGATTTGCCGCTATTAATACACGTTGAGCCTGCTGATTAAACTCAAGTGCTTTTTTTAGTTGATTGACTGACAGGTAAAAACTGCTGATTTCCTGGAGTAATGCTCCATACAAATAATGATTTTTTCCATAAAGGTCTTCGATGATTTTCAGAGCCTGAAAATGATAATTTTCTGCCAGCTTTTCATTCCCCAATCGCCCGTAGAGATGCCCCAGGTTTTGTTTGACCAGGGCAATTCGTTCGTGTTTTGCGCCATACATCTCCTGGAAAATTTCCAACGCTTTCTCACATTGCCCCAGGGCTTTTTCTATTTCCGAATTTTCAGCCAGGATATGACTGAGATTAAAATAACCAATGGCAACACCGTCATGGTTAGGACCATATAGTTGCTGAAAAATATAAATGGCTTCGCGATAATAGGATTCTGCCTGGTCGAAATCTCCGAGATTGAGATATACATTGCCCAGATTCATATAATTTCTGCCCCGACTTTGGTTAAGCGGTGGAATGCTCTGTTGATTCAGCGCTTCAATTGCTTTCAGATAATAGGTTTCAGCCTGATAATAATTGCCTGAATGGAAATACGCGAGTCCCAGATGGTTATAATCGCTGGAAAGAGATTCATTGTTTGCTTCCCGAATCTTTAAAGCTTTTTTAAAAAGCCTGATAGAAAATGCATATTCTCCTTTTTGCTGAGCGATAAGTCCCAGAATATCGTAGGCGGCAGCAACTGAAAGATGGTTTTCTCCAAAGAGTTTTCGTTTGAGTTCCAGTGATTGATTGGTCAAAGACTCTGCTTGGGAAAATTTCCGTCGTTTCCAGCTAACAACACCCATACCGTGGAGAGTATTGGCATAATCTTCCGTTTCCGTCAGGTTTTGATCCTGGCAAACGGTTTTGGCCAAAGACAGGGTTGAATCGGCCCGGTCGAGATCCCCAAGGTCTGTAAAAAGTTCTGCTGTGGTGTTATAAACCTTAATCATTCCGGGAAAATACCTGACGGATTGATAGATCTCTTCTGCCTGATTCAGAGAAAAAAATGCCCGATCAGCTTTGTTTTCGGACATAAATTGTTTTGCCTTATCCAGGTAAATTCTGGCTTCAGCAGTATCAGCATTCTGAGAGAGTAGCCCAGAAGAAAATATAATTAAGGTGATAATAAAGGATAGAAAGATGCGCACGAAATTCTTTTTAGTAAGATGATCGTTCCTTTAAATCCTGATTAGTACGGGTGATTAACGATGTTTGCGTTTCAAAATTACACTTTTTTATTGAAGAGAACAGGTTTTTCTGTTGAAAAAAGAACTCACTTTACAAAAATTATCAAAAACCGGATTTATTAAAGAGAGTAATTTTTTCTTGTCAAAAACCCTGATGAATCAGGATAATCGCGAATTCTGCCATCGACAACTTCAATTACCCGGGCCGGGTATTTTTGAAGCAAATTATATTCATGGGTGGCAATAATAATGGTTGTTCCTGCCAGATGAACTTTTTTCAGGATTTCCATGATGTTTTTGGTTGCTTCCGGATCGAGGTTTCCAGTCGGCTCATCAGCAATGATTACAAGCGGATAATTGATTAAAGCTCTGGCAATAGCGATTCTTTGTTGTTCGCCTCCTGAGAGCTGATGGGGTAGGGCATGGGCTTTCCCTGCCATTCCAACCTGAATCAAAACTTCGGAGATTCTGTTTTTGATTTTGATACGATCTTTCCAACCAGTTGCCCTCAGGGCAAATTTGATATTATCACTGACCGTTCGGTCTGGTAATAACTGAAAATCCTGAAAGATAATTCCCAGCTTACGCCGGAGAAAAGGTATTTTCTTTTCTTTTAAATTAGTTACCTCAAATTCTTCTACTGCAATATTTCCTTTTAATGGTTTGCAATCAGCATAGATCATCTTCAGAATGGAACTCTTCCCCGCACCGGTATGCCCAACTACATACAAAAACTCACCGGATTGAATCTCAAAGTTCAGGTCGGCAAGAATGATTTTATTACCCAGTGCCAGATGAATATCTTTAAAGCTGATGAGCGGTTTGGTTGTAGTCATGTGCAAAGATAGGAATCTTAGATTTCAATCCGGGTCATTTTTCCATATTCAGATATTTCATCAATCACTTCCTGAAGACGGCTGGCATGTTCTTCGTTTTTTACAACTTTTTCCAGTCTTTCCTGTCTTCCCGGGCGGAAATATCCAATCAATGTGAGGTTTTCATCTCTCAGCTGAATATAGTCAGGAATTTTCGCTTTTCCTTTTACTTTCATCAGATAGTATGTGGTCATTGTGGCAGTAGTTAGTGGGTTTGTATCCATACAGAGTCTCCTTTGATAAATGCTTTCCCTTCATTGGGAATGGTAATGGTTAAAGTAGATTGATAACCCATTTCCTCAGGATTTTGTTCTTGTCCGGGTGCCCAGTCTTGAGCGTCAATGACCGCACCCTCATCATTAAACAGTCGAATTTCTCCATCAATCTGATCCATGACGAATTCTCCTGTCAGATAAGGCATTCCCGAAGAACGAAAAACGGCAAAACCTCCATGTCGTTTATTAAAGGCGAAAGTGAAAGTAGCCAAAGGAGTACCATCTGGCCGGAAACGTCGATATTTACCAAACCTGATATCTTCAATGTAATCACATTCTGAGAAAGGAGTAACTCCATCGGGATAGTAAGTAGCTGAAAAACCATCTTTTTTCCCTCCTTTCATTTCTGATATTTCTTTGATAAGACCGGTTTCAGGATAATAGGAAAAGAGGGTGTCTTCCAGGATATCATCTACATAAAATGATCTTTTTATAAGTCTTCCTTCAGGATTATAGGTCTTCATTTCCCCCTGGTAGTCTCCCGTCCATGAATCACAATGAACTTCAAACATGACCTGACCATTGGGATAAGATTCGCTACATATATTCTCTTTGTCGCCGCATCCCTGAATAAAGATGAGCAAACATAGAAAATAAAAATGCGTCCAAATCCTGGGCATGTTACAGAGATGGAGGATTATTGACGTTTGGGTTCATGGGATTTCTGGGTCTGCCCGAATTGCGAGATGTCGAGGGTTCCGGAGTGTCAAAATTGGTCGGCAAAACAATAGACAATAACAGATAGACGAAAATGGACATCATACCAGACATAAATAAACTGGCTATGAACGCAAATCTGATGAGTGCAGGTGAAATACCAGCATATTCTGCAATCCCCCCGGCTACTCCGGAGAAAACACGATTGGAACGAGACCTACGCAGTGATTTTTTCTTTTGATTGGATCGTTGATAGGTTCTGGGACGACGCTGATAACGTGTATTTGATTGAGTATTTGTATTGCGGGAAGTGGAAGTTGTACGTCCAAAGGTACGTTCAGAAGTTTCCTCTTTGACAGGAGGAGGAACCGGTTTTGTTTTTCGATAGACATTCAGAGCGGGGAAATTAAGTTCCTTTTCTCTGAAAGCGAGTTTCATGGTTTTAAAAAACCCATATCCAAGCGCTCCATACCCAATGATGGGCAGAATGGTCATCAGAGCTTCTGTAAAATCTAATGGAATGGCTGTCTGGAAGATCCCGGTAAGCAACAGAGCAACTCCGGCAGTCAGAGCCATCATTCCTGCTGATCCCAGCTTACTGTTCTGATCTTTCTCCTCTTCCTCTTCCCGTTCTCTGATCTTTTCGATATCATCGTACATCAAAGAAGTATCAAACTCCTCAGCTATACTACTTCTCCTTCTATATCTTTCCGTTGCCATATACTAATTAAGCTTTTATTCTTTTTACGTTGGAATTTCGATAAGTTTTCTGGAATTTCAAAGAATTCCTACCTGCTCAGTCCAGAATTATATATCTATGTGAGAAATCCAGGGGTGAACAGTGTTTCCAGGCTTCAGCAATAATGGATTCTGGGGAGAAATCTGGAAAAGCTCCCAGACTTAACTGCCTTTCCTGCACCATGCGATCCGGCTGAAGTTCATTTTTTAACTCTTCTATTTCCCGAAAAATTTTAGGATTGTCAGCCCTGATCACCCGATGGATCTTCTTTTCAAAGTTACCAAAAAAATTATTCATTTTTGTTTTCTGGGCATCAACTGATCTAGACAGGGTTTGAGCAATTTCATTTTCAGTATATTCCCGCAAGGCTTCTATACTGGCTGTAATATTTGATTTTAAGGCTTGATAGGGCCCATCATCCCAGATTCTATGGACGTATTTACGGAAAACTTCATGCACTGAGTGATTAATGTCTTCTGGAGAAAACCCTAATTCCTGCCATTTATTCCATTGCTTGCGTGTATATATGGTTGCTGACATTCTTGGAAGCAAAAGGGGGAAATTCACCCCAAAATGATCAAAAATTCCCTTTAGTTGTAACCAGTATGACAGCTCACCCCAACCCCCAAAATAGCATAGATTCGGCAGAATTGATTCCTGATATAAAGGCCGCAGGCTGACATTTGGACTGAAATGACCTGGATTGTTTACGATCATATCGTCCATTTCTTTTGTTGTCCAGTTTAAATCCCGATCTACTGCTGAAAACCCCCCATTAGAGGAAATAATTCGGTTTCTGCCTGCCTGGTCAAGAAAAAACAGGTTGATTTCTCTTGGAGCAATTTGCAGTTTATAACCCGCCTGGTCCAAATCCTGGGATATCTTGCTAACTTGTTTGTAAGCAATTGAATCGTGGATTTCTTCCTTAATTACATTTTCAAACTTTTTCTTTAGCCTGGGATCGTCTGCGTCCAGCATGACCACGCCATAGGGACCAAACAAGTGGTGCATAAATTCCCTGTAAGCCTGAGCGAGGGGAATTCCAGGGCGGAAGGCATTTTTGAGATTTTCTGGAAGATGTTCCGGAACCATACCCTGAATAGCGTCTTCCAGAATATGATCTCCTACTTTTGACTGAAAGTTTCCCGGATAGGTTTTTTTATCAAAAAAGGAAGTATAAAAATGATTAATCTCCTCATAATCATGGTCTTCAGTATGTATCCAGAAAATGGGAACAATATTGTATGAGGAGAATTGTTCACTCAATTCGCGGGCCAGTTTAATTGTGCTCAGTACCTTATACGTCGTGAATAATGGACCCCCGAATAAAACTAATTGATGGCCCGTGGTAACAGTAAAGGTATTTTCTTGTCCCAGAAGTTCTATGTTTTTATTAACCAGGTCATAGTCTGGCAATCCTTGATACTGTTCACGGATTACTTCCTGCAACAATTTCCGGTCAATGGATTCCCGGGATTTATTTTTGATAATGGATTGAAAATCCGGTGTCTGAATGGGATATTGATAGAAATCACGTAGACTGGTAGCACCCGTCAGATAGTCATTTTTGAGGTTTCTGGTAGCAGTTTTCAAATGT
>JAGQVA010000838.1 GCA_020438265.1 Bacteroidota bacterium | reverse complement strand
TGCCATTTGTGGCTTCGCCACCATAGGTCTATGTGGTAAAATACCCCCCTCAAAACTTATGCGTAACCCCAATATTCAACGCTTGATGAAACTGCGTTCTCGGTCCTTTTTTGAGATTGGGACTGGGATCAGGATTATCAGGCTCCTGGATTTCAAAGAGAATGTCCTCATCGTAAATAAGGTGGGTTAAGATATTGGCAGTCAGATATTTATTGACTTTGAAAGCCATCTTTGTTTCCCAGTTGACGTCTACGCTGCCGAAATTTTTGAGGTGATTGGCGAAGAAATCAGCGTTGGTTTGAAGGGTGACATTTTTGAGGATTTCCTTATTATACTTGACTTTGAGGTATGAGCCCAATTCGTAACGGCTCGTCTGACCAATCAAATCTTTGGGCATATATAACTCCGAAAGCATGGTATCAAGCACGAGGGTAATTTTGGAGTCAATCGGAGAATAATAGACACTGATTCCCAGCTCTTTCAATTTCAAATCCATTCCCGAACCCAGGTGAAAATATCCGGGAGCTAAAAAGTCCGATCTCAGAGCACCTTTCTTCCCGTCTTTTTCAATTTTATATCCTTTCCGAATCTGTGATTTGGCGTTTAGCAATGCGGTGCCCAGGAGTTTTTCAGTAAACTTACGGCCAAATTTCGAGTTGACCTCTACCATGTCCTGATCGGTAATAAACTGATATTCACCCTGCTTGATCATTCCGTGTTTGATCGAAAAACTATTTTCCCACTCTGATTTTTGCCTCTTGTATTTTCCTGTAAGATTAACTTCTCCCCGAATGGCAAAAGAATTTACCCCTCCCTGCTGCCAGTAATTGCCAAAGGCATTCTGGGCAAAATTCAGACTTTGAGAACCTTCGAGCGTCCAGTAGGGGATCATTTTTACTTTAAGCGTGTCTTTGCCAAAATGCTTTTTTTCAACCTTTTGCTCATTTACCCGATATCCGGCACCGTTGATTTTCAGGGTGTATTTCCCTGGTGTTAAATCTGTGAGAATAAGACATCCGTTTTGATCGGTAAAATAGGTGGTATCCTTGCCTTCGACTTTTACAGCAACTGTCTCAAGAGATTTCTTTTCAGCAGAACTGATTAACTTGACATGCAGAGTATCCGAATTCGCCAAAATAGCGGGAATAAACAGGCAGGATAGAAAGAATAGGAAAAGGGTTTTAGCCATTTTTTAGCAATTTTTAAAAGAAAGGGTGTTTTGGTTCAAAGATACACAAAAAAAGCGTTAAATATTCGGTAATTAGAAATTGGCTTTTTGCTTTTAGTTGAATGTCTCAAAAGGTTAGCTTTTAATAATGACAAAGTTGTATTCCCCGATGACGAATAGCTAAAAACCAATTACTGAATAGCAACAGATTTTCTTTTTTATTCGGTAAAAAAATCTTCAATTTTGGGGCTTATTTTGACTGAACTGACTGCAATGAAATTTGAAAGAAAAAGATTAACCGACGCCTTTTTGCTTGAACTATATCGCGATCTCCTTCTGCCCAGAATGATTGAGGAGAAAATGCTGATTTTGCTTCGCCAGGGGAAAATCAGCAAATGGTTTTCAGGAATTGGTCAGGAAGGAATTGCCGTGGGATTGACCAAAGCCCTTCAGGAAAACGATTATATTTTGCCTCTGCATCGCAATCTGGGCGTTTTTACTGCGCGGAATATTCCTTTAAAAAGATTGATGTGTCAGTGGTTGGGAAAAATGGAAGGATTTACCAAAGGACGGGACCGCTCTTTTCATTTTGCCTCGACTGAGGACAGGATAATAGGAATGATTTCTCACCTGGGGGCTATGTTGCCGGTTGCGGATGGACTTGCGTTGGCAAGTAATCTTGATAATCAGGATTTTATTGCGGTACCTTTCTCGGGAGATGGTGGCGCAAGTGAGGGCGATTTTCACGAAGCCATTAATGTGGCTTCGGTCTGGAATCTTCCGGTTTTATTTCTCATTGAGAATAATGGGTATGGTCTTTCCACCCCTGCTTCGGAGCAATTCAACGCAAAAAAGCTGGCTGACCGGGCCCTCGGATATGGAATCAAAGGGTATACCATTGATGGAAATAATGTACTTGAGGTTTTCCACACGGTGAGCCGTATTGTGAATAAGATGCGGAAAGATCGGAAACCTGTTATTCTTGAATGTCAGACCTTCAGAATGAGAGGCCATGAAGAAGCCTCAGGAACAAAGTACGTCCCTCAGGAATTATTTGACGAATGGGGCGAAAAAGACCCGGTGAATAATTATGAAAACTTTCTGAAAGAGGAGAAAATCATTGATGAGAAAGGGATAAAAGCGATTCGGGCAGAATTAAAAACATATATCAACGAGTCCGTAGAACAGGCTTTCGCCGAGCCTGATCTGGTTCCGGATCTCAATCAGGAGTTGAAAGATGTATACCAATTAAGCGAAGTCCAGGCAGCTTTACCGGGCAATCAGCAGAGCGAGCGAAGATTTGTCGATGCCATCAGTGATGGATTAAAAGCGTCGATGAAGAAATTCCCCGAATTAATCATCATGGGACAAGATGTCGCTGAATATGGCGGGGTTTTTAAAATTACAGAAGGATTTATCGAAGAATTTGGCAAGGAACGGGTGCGCAATACACCTATTTGTGAATCTGCCATTATCGGTGCAGGAATGGGCCTTTCTCTGGCGGGAAAAAAGGCAATGATAGAAATGCAATTCGCTGATTTTGTTTCCTGCGGATTTAATCAGATTGTAAATAATCTGGCTAAAAACCACTACCGTTGGGGCCATGCCCCTGATGTGGTGATCCGCATGCCAACCGGCGGTGGGGTAGGAGCAGGGCCTTTCCATTCTCAAAGCAATGAAGCCTGGTTTACCCACGTTCCGGGGTTGAAAGTCGTTTATCCATCCACCCCTTCTG
>JAGQVA010000837.1 GCA_020438265.1 Bacteroidota bacterium | reverse complement strand
TCCCAATTGATTTCAGTGATATTTTCATTGACATGGTCAGGCATGAGGATTTCACTATTGGTTTCGTTGCCTACCTGAACCAAATCTGGTAATAAACCTTTTTTCGTCAGTTTATTCAGCGTGTGGTATGTGTATTGATAAATGGAATCTCCCAAAATTTCCAGATCTGTAATATGAGCCCAGGCTTTGGGTACAATCTGATCCCCCGGATCAGCCCAGTTATCAGAGTAATGAAAATCCAGTAAAACCTTCATCCCGGCGGTTTTTGCCCTTTGAATGGATTTTTCTACATCCGGATAAGTAGAGTATTGAGTCCAGTCTGGATTATGCCATAGGCGAAGCCTGACGATATTCGCTCCCTGAGAGGCAAACAATTCGTAGGGATCAACCAATTCACCAATTTTTCGAAAAACTGCTCCGCAATCTTCGATTTCATTGACGTAGGAAAGATCTCCTCCGAGATAGAGGTTGTGGTTTTTGGGAGAAGGGCTGCATGAAATGAAAAATAGAATCAGGGATATGGTTGCCGTAGATACAAGGCATGCCTTGTATCTACGTGCATGCCTTGTCCCTACAATATTATTAAAAACAAAATGCCATTTCACAAAATGCAATAGATTCAGATATCTCATTCTCCGATAAGATTGTAATTGTCCTTAAAATGTTAATGATCCCGAAAAACATCCATCACTGGTAATGCCCGGTTGTCAAAATCAAAAACCGTCAGGTTCTCAAATGCTGATCCATTGGTTGATTCTTCGCCATCATAAGCCACCAGGTCAGGAGCCCACCATACAAATCCGGCTCCCAGATTATCAGGAACGGCTTCAAGAATTTCAATCAGTTTTTCTGTATAAGCTTTTTGGCCTTCAGGTGAGGCAGGGTAACCAGTGATTAATTGGCCTTGTTCTCCCACACCATTATGCGTCCAGTCATTCCAGTCAAGTGTCCAGGGATAATTGGTTTCAACAATGATAATAGGCTTTTGATAGGCGTCGGCAAGCTGATTGAGCGCAGATTGAAGCTGATTCAGGTCGCGTGTATGATGCAAATGATAGTGCGACAAACCAATCAGGTCATATTCAACCCCTTCCTGATCGATTCTTTGGAAAAAGGTGTTTTGATTCACGACACCCGCTACATGTAACATGGTGTATATTTCCTTGCCGGATTCCGTTTCTATTTTTTCCACCGCGCTGATTCCACTTTTGATCAATGCGGCATAATTAGGCCAGTTGTTTTCAAAAGCTCCCCAAACTCTACCGTGATCCCAAAGAAAGCCGGAGTTTGTTTCATTGCCGATTTGGACCATATAAGGAAGAGCATTTTTCTGCTGAAATGCTTGTAAGACTCTTAGGGTATATTGATAAACACTATCATTAACCTGCTGGAAAGAGAGGCCAGACCAGGCGGCGGGTAGTTTTTGGGTTCCTGGATCAGCCCAGGTATCAGAATAATGAATGTCCAGGAGGATTTTATTTCCTGACTGAACGATTCTTTCTCCATAAGCCAAAACCCTTTCCAGATTGCTAAAGCCGAGGATTGAATCATTAAGGTCAGGAGAGTGGAATAACCGCAATCTCACCAGATTCACCCCATTCGCCTGGACAAAATCAACCATATCGGTAATTTTATCGGCGTTTTGATCATAATAGGGAACATCAAGTGCTTCCATCAATGGTTGATAGGAAAGGTCCATTCCTGTGATAAAATCCAGTTGTAAAAGGTCAGGAGGATCTGGCGGTGGTTGTGGAGTCGGCGGTTCAGGTTTACAACCGGAGATTATGAATAGTAAAAAAAAACAAAAAGTGTAAACGATATTTCCTTGAAGATCAATCCTTTTCATAGCTAATGATTGAGGTTAAAAAAGAGGCGTAGAAAAACAATTTGCCCTTCTACGCCTCCCGATTTGATCAAAGATCAATCAACTAAAACTATCTAGTTTTTGGTAACGGTGTAAGCAAAATCAGCTCCACCCAGGGCTAGCTCAATGGTATAGTTCCCGGCTGTAACAGGGATATTATCTCCGTCATATTCCATAGAACCATTTCCATCAGTATCACCCAGATTAATCGCCCAGTCGTCATTGGCGCGGAACTTTATATTTCCATCAACCAGGTCGACGGTAATAGTCCACACTCCATTGACTGCATCAAAAGTCATATCTGTATCATTGTCCCAACCGCCGGGAGTCGCATCTCCGATCAAACCCCAGGCTGTTTTAGTCATCGTATATGTCAGAGCGTTGAGATTGACATTCAACTTGTACTGACCAGCATCAGCTGCTACAATATCAGCACCATTTGGATCCAGTGTTCCGTCAACACCATCATCTCCCCAGTTTGTGTCCCAGCTTGGTCCATCAGTAAACTTGAAAGCAGTATTTGGATCAGCGAAATAACGGTACCCTTCAAAATTCCCATCACTTTTACGAGAGTAGATAACGGTAGTCGTGTTGGAAGGATCCCATCCCTGGTAACTTCCGGGAACCTGTAGTTTTGGATATTCAATCAAAGTACGATAAGGAATAATATCGATAGATACAGGAGCAGAAATGACAGTTTGCACATCATCACTCACGTCAGCCAGAACTCTGACTTCCATGGCTGTAGCAACACCATCAGGTAAACCTTTGGTGAGCATGATGTTATTAATGGTTCCGACAGTTACGCCGTTTAATGTCAGGGCATTAACCAGTCCCAAAGTAATAGGATCAGAAAATCCGCTACCAGCCACATCCAGTTCGACTGTATAATCAACACCTGCGTCAAATCCATAATCTGCCGCAGACCATGCGAAGATTGTCATTACGCTTTCTGCATTATCTTCTTTCAATTCAAAAGTTGTACCGGCAGCAGGAGTCGAAATCGCAGGAGCCGGACCAATTTGTAACACTGGGTCGAAG
>JAGQVA010000836.1 GCA_020438265.1 Bacteroidota bacterium | reverse complement strand
TGATCAGACATATCTACAAAGCCAGCCTGGGTATTTAACCATAATTTTGAAGGATCTGGCTCCCACAAAAATTTATTCATCCCATTGGTCGCCAGCAGATCCTGCCTGCCATCATTATTGATGTCGATAAAAGTTGTTCCCCAGTCCCAACCGCTTTCACTTACTCCCTGTCCCTTCGCTGATTCTCTGAATGTAATTTTGCCATCTGTCTTTTCCTGCTCAAATAATACATTATGCTGGTTTTTTCCCTGAAACTCTCTGGTAATATTGGTGATGTAAATATCCAGATCTCCATCATTATCAAAATCGGTCATGGCCATCCCCATTTCGTTGAAGGCGGTATGGAGGCCGTATTCAAAGGCTCTTTCTTCAAAATGAGTTCCCCGATTAATCCAGAGTTTATTAGGAGCAAAATCCACATTGCAATAGATATCGATCAGGCCATCCTGGTTAAAATCGTAGAGCATGGGCTGCCAGGGCGTTTTGCTCTCCATTCTGAAGCGAGCCTGGACAGTAACATCGGAAAAAGTTTCGTCGCCATTATTTTGAAAAAGCTTAATCCCTCCGCCCCAAACGGTTATGACCAAATCCAAAAAATCATCCTGGTTGAAATCGGCAGCGGCCAGTCCACCGATAGCATAGACGTCGATAAAATCGAATTCTGGCCCTAAAACCAGATTTGAAGCTTCGGTAACTTCTATAAAACTCCCATCTTCTAATTGTTTGTACAGGGCGAGATAAACAGGAGACTCACAGCTCAGGTTTACACAGTTTTCGCCAGCAACTAATAGATCGAGCCGATGATCTCCATTATAATCAAACCAGAGAGCTGCCCGATTGCTGTTTGTTTCCACAATCCCGGATTCTATAGCTTTATCCGTGAAATTTCCTTTTCCATCATTGACATATAATCGGTCGGGGATATTTTCATCTGTAGTTAGATAAAAATCAATGTCTCCGTCATTATCGAAATCGGCAGCGGCGGCTCCATTGCCATATAAATCTGTGAAACTTGCTACGTCGGTAATCCCGCATTCGGAGGATTTTTCTAAAAAAAAGGGCACCTGCGCTATCAGTGTGAATCTGAAGCTCAACAAACATAAGATCAGAAAAACTTTATAGCACAGGCTCATAACCACTACTCAAGTTTCTTTCCCCAAACGGGTCTTCCTTCATCTCCCAAACCAGTGAACAATACCGTACTGGCAATTTCATTCTCCCAATCTCTTCCTCGTTCAACTCTAAGATTCTGGACAATCGTTCCATTATAACTAATGGTCAACCAGGGAGCACTGTAAGACCAACTGCTACTGGCATCTCCATTGATGGTTCCTCCCTGATCCAGCGTAATCATTTCCGAAACCTGAAAATCCGGAGAAACCTGCTCGTCAGCATAACCGGGAACTACCCGGTAATCAAATAGAATCCATTCCCAATCTCCGACCAGCTCTGTTTCTTCTACAGGAGTTTCTTCTTCCGTTGCATAACGTTGGCTACTGACCAGAGGCCAGCCGTCAGGAGTCCAGAATATCTGCCGCGTGTGCATAACCATGTAAAATGAATTTACCCCTGGACGCCCCTGATGACCGATATAAAAATCACCATCTTTTTCAAAAACACCCGGATGAGATACTCCCTGCCAGCCTCCATGACCAGCAAATTTATAGGGAGCAAGTATCATCGGGTGGTCATCTATTTCCTGATTCATATCATTGCCAAACATATCGTAAAAGGGTCCTGTAGAACTTTGAGATCTTCCTACACGAACATTATACTTGGTTTGAAGCCAGTCATAGGAGATAAAAAGATAATACATATCAAATTCGGAATTATAGATAATTTCCGGCCCTTCTACATTGCCATTGACTTTTCCGTTCGTGAAAGCACGTTGAGCAACTCTGACTCCTTTATCGTCATTTCTCACTGCTAACCCCGTAGAGGGGTCGATTTCAAGTTTGTATATACCATCCCAGGCAGAGCCATAATACATCCAGTGCGCACCATTTTTATCTACAATGACTGTCGGGTCAATGGCATTGGTTTGTCGGACATTATTATCCAAAGAAGTTACCACCAGTCCTTTTTCCCTGAATGGTCCTTTGGGGTCGGATGCGGTAGCTAAACCAATCACGCTCAGGCGTGGAGTAGGGGAGGAGAGAGAATAATACAATCGATACTCACTTCCAACTTTCATGATATAAGGTGCCCAAAGCCCGTCAAATGGCTCTCCTCCATTTTGGCGAATGAAATTAGACCCAAGCGTTGGTAAGCCTGGAAATGCCCAGCCCACGAACTCCCATTCCACCAGGTTTTTACTTCTCCGAATCTGGATGCCTGGCCTTATCTCATGCCCAAAGGCTACATCGGTATTATAGCAATAGGTAAATTCTTCATCAACCAGATAAGAGGGATCATGGACATTATAATGTGCCCACTTGCTGGTCATACTAGGGTCAGCCAGATGGCCGTAAGTATCCAGGAACTTTGAAAAATCTACGGGTCCATCGCCAAGCGTTGTTGTATCTTTAGGAGTTATTATCACCGGCGGATCTACGATTGGCGGCGGGTCTTCTTTCTTACAACCGACGATTATCAACGTTGCCAGAAGTATATGAAGTAATTTTGAGATATTTTTTGCAGGAATTTTCATATTACGTTTTCTCTTTAAAGTTGATCATCCGGGTCTGGTTTCCTTGTGAATCAAAAAATGTTATTCTATGAATCTGAGGCGATAGTTGAAATTTCCCTGATTGCTGAGATTGATATCCGCTTCCCAGATGTCTTTCTATTTTTCTCTTCTCTTCATTGATGTATTCTAATAAGGCAGAGAATTCATTTTCCTGAAAATCAACAAGTTGTCCATCTGTCTGATTTAAGAATTCATACGACTCCGTTTCACCATTATTTT
>JAGQVA010000835.1 GCA_020438265.1 Bacteroidota bacterium | reverse complement strand
ACTGAAAAAGTCAGGTCTGGCCAAATATTTTCATCATACAGAAATTGTTTCAGAAAAGAATGAAGCTGAATATGAAAGACTCATTAAACACCTGGACATTCCCGCAGAACAATTTTTGATGATAGGTAATTCGCTAAAGTCCGACGTAATCCCCATTCTCAATATTGGCGGTTATGGTTTTCATGTTCCTTACCACACGACCTGGGCTTATGAAAAAGTGGACAAAAAGATCGAACATCCCAATTTTCGTCAGTTAAAGCGAATTGTCGAGGTGTTGGATTATGTGTAGATATTGAAAATGAGCCACTCCAAAAGCTGAAATGACTCATATTTCAAACGCTAATTCATTCTTGATTTTTCTTCATCTGCGCCATTTTGGCGCTGTTTTCGGCCTTTGATATGATTCGCTCCCAGGTTGCGGAAGTAGGTAAGTTTGAAGATGCGGTTATTGGTCGATTCTGGCTGAAAAACCACTTCAGATTTTGCACCAAAAGCTTCTTTTGTCAAATATCCAATGCGACTGTAAATATTGATGGATTTAAATATATCGGTAACAGTGAGTTGAAAACTACCGCGATTTTTTCCCAGATCTTTTTTAATTCCTCCGTTTAAAGCGCCAAACCCGTCCACCATTTTGCTGCCGTCTCGATGTGAGGAAACATACCAGCCAGATATTTCTGCAGAAAATCCTTTTCTAAAACTGAAAGTCTGACTCCCATTAAGATCATAAGCCATATATGTGTGTATGAAAGGCTTTTGAGTGTATGAAAGCCTGTATCTTCTCACTCCCACACTTCCACCTATATTAAAACTCCACCAGGGAGTAATCTGCCAGGGAATACTTGCCTGAATGGCCACACTGCGCTGATAATCAAGGTTTTGCGGAGCTACAATAAACAGGTCTTTCTGTTCATTCTCAACAATCTGATATCGGACGATAGGGTTAATTTCATGCATGTAAACCAACGCAATATTTTTCCCCTGAAACTGATAACTGGCTTTCAACTGGTTGGAAATCGTAGGCTGAAGGAAAGGATTTCCACTCATCACCGAAACAGGATCATTATAAACCCGATAAGAAGCCAGATCAACATAATCGGGCCGGGTAATCCGCTGGGTATAAGACAATACAATACTTGATGTCAGCGAGAGATTATGTGAAAGAAAAACGGAAGGGAAAAAACGCCCAAAACGGCGATTGAGGGTTGAATCCCCAAACTGTCGATCCCAAAACTCATACCTGGTTCCGGCAGTCAGTTGTGTAGAAGAATCCATTTGCCATTGAAAGGAAGCATACGCTGCTCCGATCAGTTCTCTGATCTGAAAATTTGTAACGTTTCTTTCATCCTTAATCCATTCACCATCCAAGCGCCTTTCCAGTGTACCTGTATTGCCAGTAAAGGAAAACACACCTTTTGCTCCTGTTTCCAGACTCAACTTAGGGTGAAGTTTGGTTTGATAGCCCACATTCAACACTCCAACCTGAATCCCCGTTTCACTACTCCCACGATTGGCTGAAGCAAAAGCCTCATTTCCCGGAAAAATCTGTTCTCCCAAACGATCAAAATAGGTACTGCTAACAATTGTCGGGGCAAGATTATGATAATAGAGATAATTGGCATCTACACTTAGTTTTCCTTCCTGATCAAAAGTTTTTTCGAGGAAAAAGGAAGAGGTAAGATTGTCCCATTTTGCATCTCCATCAATAGCAATATCTGCCAGCAAAAATGAACCATTCGCATAATCATACAATCCTCTATTATCGATAAAACTCAGCGTGTGAGTATGATTGAGCGTGAGGTTTCCACCTACGACCAATTGATCGTTTACCTCCTTCTCCATTCCAGCCATGAGATTATGACTCTGGTTAATCTGATTGGTATTGCTGTTAAAATCAGTAATCACATCTCCTCCTGCCGTAGGAACAGAAGAGAATCCTATCACGTGCCAATCCCAAAAAGAATTGTCCCGGTTAAAGGAATAAGAACCGTAATAATTGGTGGATTTTGTACGGTGATTAAGATTCCCACTGGCCGTAGCTTTTTCAGCCCATCCATAACCCGCAGTCAGTGAAAACGAGCCATTCGTGCCCAATTCTTCATTTTTTTTCGTGATAATATTGATAATTCCGGCAGTTCCTTCTGCATCATGGCGCGCCGAAGGACTGGTCAGCAATTCAACTTTTTCGATATTATCTCCACTTATTCCATTGAGAAAACTGACCAGTTCGGAAGAAGACATTCGCATTCGTTTACCATTAATCATAATGATGGCTCCTGATTGCCCGTTCAGCGTGAATTTCTGGTTTTGCTGGTCAATAACAATCCCAGGAGTTCGCTCCATGATTTGCAGGGCAGTACTGCCTTTGGACAGCATGCTGCTCTGGACATTGATAACTATTCCCTCCCTGGTTTGCTCAAAAAGGTGTTTTTCCGCCTGTATTTCAACAGCATCCAGCTCAACTGCCTTTTCATTAAGGATAATCCGGGGGAAAACCTGTTCTGAGGTTAAAGTAAAGGGAAAAGAATACCAGAGCTGATAGTTGATAGATTTTATATGTAAAAAATAATTTCCTGCCTTCACCTGATCAATCAAAAAAGTCCCTTTTTCATCAGAAATTGTGCCTTTAACCAAACCTGAGTCAGCCTGATGAAGCAAAACAATTTGTATGAAAGGGACAGGATCTCCATCCTGATCATAAATATTCCCGGAAACCTGTGCCTGAATTGCATAAGTAGTTAGAATGAAGATGAGAAAAGTGTGTAGATTTTTCATGCTGAATTTACTTTTTTATGGAAAACACGGAGACACTGTGGCACGGAGAAGAATTTTTTAGTCTTGGTAAAAACCTCCGTGCCTCCGTGTCTCTGTGTTGAATCTTCAAAATCCTTCACGAAGTAACTCCCTCTCATAATCATC
>JAGQVA010000834.1 GCA_020438265.1 Bacteroidota bacterium | reverse complement strand
GGTTTCTTTATAAGGCCAAAAAGTAGTCGTTGCTGCAGAAGTAATGGTAATACCACGCTCCTGCTCCTGCTCCATCCAGTCCATAGTGGCAGCACCATCATGAACTTCTCCAATTTTATGAGAAATACCCGTGTAGTACAGGACCCTTTCCGTAGTGGTAGTTTTTCCTGCATCGATATGGGCCATAATCCCAATATTGCGAGTATCTTTCAGAGTTACTTTTTTCATTTTACTAATTAATCCAGTTTTGGTAAAAAATTAAACCAGATGTCTGTTGGATTGTGTATACAAATTAAAATCTGAAGTGAGAGAATGCTTTATTGGCTTCAGCCATACGATGTGTATCATCTTTCTTTTTGACTGCTGCTCCTTCTCCTTTGGCAGCTGCGCTAAACTCTGCCGCCAATTTCTCTTTCATTGATTTTCCATTGCGAGATTTGGCATACTTGATCAGCCAACGAATTCCCAATCCTTCCTTACGGATTGGATTCACTTCTGTAGGCACCTGAAAAGTTGCTCCACCTACCCGACGGCTTTTTACCTCAACGGAAGGCATTACATTATTAAGGGCTTTTTTGAATACCTCCAGTCCACTTTCATCTCCTTTGGCTTCAATGATATCCATTGCACCATAAAAAATGCCGAAAGCAACACTCTTTTTGCCATCAAGCATCAGGTTATTCACAAATTTCGTTACCTGCTGATCTTTGTATCTTGGATCAGGCACTACTATTATCTTCTTCGCTCTGGTCTTTCTCATTGTTGCTTACTTTTTAGGTCTTCTAGTACCATATTTAGATCTACCCTGCATTCTTCCTTCCACACCTGCGGTATCAAGCGCACCACGCACAATGTGATACCTTACACCAGGCAAATCCTTAACACGACCTCCTCGTACCAGTACGATTGAGTGCTCCTGCAGATTATGGCCTTCTCCACCGATATAAGCGTTTACTTCTTTACCATTGGTGAGTCGGACCCTGGCAACCTTACGAAGCGCCGAGTTAGGCTTCTTTGGCGTAGTGGTATACACCCTGAGACAAACTCCCCTTCTTTGAGGGCAGCTATCCAAAGCAGGTGATTTACTCTTATCCTGCTTTACTTTTCTTCCTTTTCTTACTAACTGCTGTATAGTAGGCATAAATTTATCTATACTGATTCAAAAGCGGCTGCAAAGGTAAAAACATATATCACCTCATGCAAGTGACAAACCAATTAAAATCTAAAAAAAGAATATGAACCATTATTGGTATCATAAGAATTGGGTAGATGATACCTCAAGAAATGCGGATGCGTAGTTCTGCGGGGAAAGCATTTGAGTTATTGAGGGTGGAATCACAAATTCTGAAACTTAATGCCATTTTCAGAACTCAATAACTATACTGTAGTTTCCTTCCGGGTTACCACGGGTCCATAAGGACCGGTTGCATTGCCATGAAGTGGGCATCTGCCCAAAAGATTCAAAAAGAGAGAATTTTTCATTGACCCTTCCCGAATCGAGGCACAAAGATAGGAAGATTGTTTTGGAATTTCAAAGGGAATATTAAAATTTAATTTTGATTGCGTCATTATTCAATCAGGTGACCAGCCTTATTTTTACTTATTGAACTACAATAATACTGGAATAGGCTAAATAGACTGTTATATTTGCAGCAATTAATACTCAAGAAAACTCATGGAGAAAATCCTGGATTTTTTACGGACAATTAAAGCTACTTATGTTATTAACAACTTATTTAACCGTAAGAAATTAGTTCATAATGTAGATCTGTATGAAAAATATAAGCTGAGAAAGTCTATTTTTACCCCAATTTCCAGCCAACATTTTAAAGATAAGCCACCGCTATTTCCCTGGTTGGATCAGCCAGAAGCCAAAGAACTTCTAAATCTAAATGAGGACTACCAGCAACTTTCTCCTGAATTGCAGCAAAAAGTGATACAATGGATTGAGGAAGGATATATGATTCTCGAAGGTTTTTTCAATGAGGCTCAGGTAGAAGAAATCAACCAGGAAGTAGATCAACTGCTGGCCCGCAAAGCAGTGGGATTTCATCCTTCAGGAAGGATTATGTTTGCATACCGGCAGTCCCAATTGATGCAGGAAGTTGTCAATAATAAGGAAATCATTCAGTTACTCTCTTTCTTATTAGGGAAAAGGGTTCATCCTTTTCAGAGCATTAATTTTATCAAAGGAAGTGAACAAAAACCTCATTCAGATTCCATTCACATGACGACCTATCCTTTGGGTTATCTGGCAGCAATATGGATTGCCCTGGAATCAATTAGTGAAGAAAACGGAGGACTCATTTACTATCCCGGTAGCCATAAACTCCCTTATATTTTAAATGACGATTTTGATCACGGAGGAAATTCCTGGCGACTTGGGAATAACGCCAATCAAAGGTATGAGGAAAAAATTCAGGAAGTCATAGATCAAAATGGTTTAAAACCAGAGGTATTTCGTGCCAAGCCCGGCGACCTTTTAATCTGGCATGCTAATTTGATCCACGGTGGTCTTCCCATTCAAAAAGAAGGTTCTACCCGGAAAAGTATGGTAGTTCATTATTTTACAGAAGATGTAATTTGTTATCACGAGCTTACCCAGCGGCCAGCGCTTTTGCCACTTGAAGAAGTTGTATAAAAAAACAAGACCGTCTCTAATGTACGGCCTTGTTCAACATAAAAGAACGAAATGATTTTTCAATAAGTAATACTTCCTGCTTTGAGGAATATCTTTTAATAACTCCAGAGATGATGCTCAAATTCGATCATTTCCTGGCGACGACGGGCTGCTTCTGCCAGTGAATTAATCGGCTCTCCACCTACGTTAATCACAATTCCATTAAAGATTCGTAAATCAAAAGCTTGTTTCATTGACAAGGCAGAAGCATCATTAAAACGGGTTTTCCATTTGGTTTGG
>JAGQVA010000833.1 GCA_020438265.1 Bacteroidota bacterium | reverse complement strand
TCTCCCGATGCATTCACCCCCATTCCCGGAAAATCTGCCCAGTTGATAAACCAATTGGAGCCTTGAGCCATTATTTGTGGAACAGACCAGGCTCCGTTTTCCCATTCGCTATACATAAGTTTATCGGTTCCCTCTTCATGTTCATCCACCCAGGAAAGTAGTAGTTTGGATTGATTGGAAAGAAGATTAGGAAAAACGGAATAATTCCCGGATGGCAATTCCATGGGAATAAAGCTGATTTTTTGTTCGGGTACGTTTTTACAGCTTTTTCCCAGAAACATGAGAAATATCAAAAAAAGGGCAAAAATACAGGGCCGTATAAGTGACATACTGGATAAAAATTTCTGTTAAGAATTTTTAAAGGTAATCATTTTTATAAATTCGCAGTTTGTATATAAAAAGAAACAATGCATCCATTTTACAGAGGATTAAAACTGGGAATTTTAGGAGGAGGACAGTTGGGGCGAATGCTCATTCAGTCAGCAGTAGATTTTAATGTTCATATTGGGATTCTTGATCCTTCAGCAGAAGCACCCTGCAAGCCTTATGCACACGAATTTACTCAGGGATCGCTCACCGATTACGATACGGTTTATGCCTTTGGCAAAAATTATGACGTCCTGAGCATCGAAATCGAAAACGTCAATACTGAAGCGCTGGAAGCCCTTCAGGCGGAAGGAAAACAGGTTTATCCTGACCCAAAAACCATCCGCATGATCCAGAATAAGGTCAAACAAAAGCAGTTTTACGAAAAACATAATATTCCTACCTCAGCTTTTTATACAGTAGAAAATAAGGAAGATGTCATTTCCCACGCAGCGCTTTTTCCGATGGTTCAAAAAACGGCGGAAGCTGGTTATGACGGGCGAGGTGTACAGATTCTACGTTCAGAAGCTGACCTGGACAAGGCGTTTGACGCTCCGGGAATGCTGGAAGAGCTGGTAGATATTGACAAAGAAATTGCTGTATTGGCAGCCAGAAATCCCAAGGGAGAAATGGCCATATTTTCTCTAGTGGAAATGGTTTTTGATCCGGTCCATAATCTGGTGGATTATCTCCTGGCTCCGGCAAGAATTACAGAAAGTCAAAAGGAAAAAGCGTTGCAAATATCCCGCGATCTTTTGAGCCGGCTTTCCTATGTGGGCATTATGGCGATTGAAATGTTTGTGACAAAATCAGGAGAAATTCTGGTTAACGAAGTCGCACCACGTCCGCATAATTCAGGGCACCACACGATCCGAGCTTGTATGACTTCCCAGTATGAGCAGCATTTGAGAGCGATTTTGGGGCTTCCTCTGGGCAATCCCGAACAAATCTGCCCGGCAGCTATGGTAAATATGCTTGGAGCCGCAGGGCATCAGGGTCCAGCCATTTATAAAAACATCGATCAAATCCTGAAAATCCCTGGAGTTTTCCCTCATATTTATGGAAAAGCAATGACCAAACCTCAGCGGAAAATGGGGCATATTACCATTCTGGATAAGAATAAGGAGCTTTTATTGGAAAAAATTGAAATGGTTAAGGGGTTGATTGATGTGGTGAGTGAATAGGAGAAATTAATAGGATGAATTAACCTCAACTGCAACTTCAATCTCAACAACAAAAAAGAGAAGAATCTGTCGATTTTTAGAGTAGGATATGATTGCTTTTGCAGTTGAGATTGCAGTTGAGATTGCAGTTGAGGTTGAAGTTGAATAATCTATCTACCGATTCAACCAATCCTTAAAGTCCCGGGACTTTTCAATACTCACAATCGCCTCGATATCGCTGGCGGGTTCCAGTTCAATTTTCACCCGACTTTTGGAATAGGAAAACATACTGGAAATAGAATCAAACCCAATGATAAACTGGCGATTGATCCTGAAAAACTGTTCCGGGTCAAGGAGCGCTTCGAGTTTTCCCAAGGTATAATCAATGATATAACGGCGGTTATCGTGGGTAATCAGAAAAACGTATTTCTGCTGGCCAAAAAAGTAGGCGACTTCTGAGACGGGAATAGATTTTATCTTTTCGCCCGTAGTAACCATAAACCGCTTTTGGTATTCCTGCTTTTTCTCCTCAATCGCCCGCGCAATCGAGGCGTAATCAACGTTTTCCTCCTGCTGAAATGATGATTTGAATTTTTTAAGGCTTCTTTCCAGATCTTCCGTCTCAATGGGTTTGAGCAAATAATCCACACTATTGACCTGAAAAGCACGAATGGCATATTGATCGTAAGCAGTGGAGAAAATAATGGGCGTTTTCACTTCAACCTGATCGAAAATATTAAAACTATTCCCATCTGCCAGATGAATATCCAGAAAAATCAGATCTGCTTCTTCCTGACTTAACCATTTCACAGCTGAACTAATGGTATCGAGGGTATCGAGCACATTTACCTCTGATTCGACCTGATTTAACAAACGGATCAGTCTTTTAGCCGCTAATGGTTCATCTTCGATAATCAGCACATTAAGCATACAAGTCTTTTTTTCTTTGCAAAAGGAAAGTTCGGAAATCTATTGATCTAAATGAAATGAAATCATAATTTGTATGGAATTGGCTGTTAGCTATTGGCCGTTAGCCTTTAGCAAGATCAATCAAATAGCCAATAGCTAAAACTACTCTCATGCGCCACGAACTCAAATATTTACTCGCCTATCTGGTCCCGTTGGTGATTTTTCTTTCCCTTTACTTAAGAGGAATCTGGTCTTTTCTGGCAATTGTTACGCTTTTTGGACTGATACCTTTGATAGAACAATTTCAACCAGGAAATACCCAAAACCTTGATTCCAATCAGGAAAACCAGGCCAGGTATAATCGCTGGTTTGATTTTCTGCTATACCTCAATGTGCCTATCCAATACGGTTTGCTTATTTATTTTCTCTATATCGTCAAATTTCAGCCATTGGAAACCTATGAAATGATTGTTCTCACGATTAC
>JAGQVA010000832.1 GCA_020438265.1 Bacteroidota bacterium | reverse complement strand
CTATGGCTCAAACGGGGATGTACTGGGGAATTTTTATACACAAAACCGATCCAACATCGACTCTGCGGAAGTTAATGAACATATTAAAAATGCGCTGATAGCGGTGGAAGATATTCGTTTTTACGAGCATAATGGGATTGATTACCGGAGTCTTGGGCGGGTGCTTGTAAAGTCTATTCTATTGTCCGATGAAAGCAGTGGTGGCGGCAGTACCATTACCCAACAATTGGCTAAAAACCTGTTTGGGCGTCAGAATACATTCCTGATTGGCATGCCTGTCAATAAACTGCGGGAAATGATGATTGCCAGAAGAATGGAAAAGGTATATACCAAAGACGAGATTCTTCTTCTCTACCTCAACACCGTCATGTTTGGTGAAAACCTGTACGGATTGGAGAAAGTAGCTCACCGGTATTTTAACAAAAAACCTCCGCAACTCACTCTCGAAGAATCTGCTTTATTGGTAGGGTTGTTACAGGCTCCCAACGCCTATAATCCGCGAAAAAATCCTGAAAGAGCAATTACCCGCCGTAATATTGTATTGAGTCAAATGTACAAATACGGCAAAATAGATGAGGTGACATATCTCGCTGCCAAAGACAAAAAACTGGAACTTAAGTATCAGCAACCTCCAAATCTGGCTTCTTTTGCCGCATACTATAAAATGTATTTGCGAAAAGAATTTGAAGCCTGGGCAGTCAATAATCCCAAATCTGATGGCACGCTCTACGACGTGAATATTGATGGGCTGAAAATTTATACCAGCCTTCACCCATCCATCCAGCGCTCTGCTGAAAAAGCCATGCAGAGTCATCTGGCACGGTTACAACAGCAGTTTGATAAGGACTGGGACACCCAACCAGCAGGAATGCACCGGGATAGTTTCCTTGTCAAAGTGATGCTTCAGGATTCATACATTAAAGAGCTTCAGGAAAAGGGGAAAAAAGACAGCGAAATCCGACAGCAGTTTCACAAGACAGGAGACAAAAGAATATGGACCTGGGAAAACGGGTTTACCACCGTGCCCATGACATTCCGAAACTATATTGCTCACGAATTGACGCGGCTGCATACAGGTATTTTGGTTCTCGACAACCGGACCGGAAAAATCATGGCCTATGTCGGAGGCAATGACTATAACTTCAGCCAGTACGATCAAATCCAGATTCCCAGACAGGTAGGATCTACCTTTAAGCCTATCGTATATCTTTCGGGGCTGCAAAGCGGGCTTTCTCCCTGTGATTTTTATGATAATCAATTGAAAACCTATTCGCAATACGAAGGCTGGACACCCCGAAATTCCAACGGCAAATACGGCGGGAGTTACTCCATGTGGGGAGCCCTTGCCAACTCCGTCAATACCGTATCGGCAGAGGTAATGCTCAAAACCGGAACCAGCAGGGTTATGAGTCTCGCCAACCGAATGGGGATTCAGTCAGAACTACCCAAAGTACCTTCCATTGTCTTGGGAACGGCAGATATCAGCCTGATGGATATGGCTAAAGCCTATGCCTTTATTGCCAATGGTGGAGGTACAGTCCAGCCGTTTTCCATTTTAAAAATAGAAGATGAAAACGGAAAGGTGCTGTATGAAGCCAAATACAATTTCGTCAACAGGAAAGAGGTTCCGGAATCTTTTCAGAATGTTCAGAAAATGATGCGGGCTGTCATCACTGAAGGTACAGGTGCCAGGTTTAATAATTATCAAATTCCTTTTAATGTCATTGGTAAGACTGGTACGACCCAACACAACTCAGACGGTTGGTTTATGGCCAGTTCGCCTGAAGTTACCATTGGTGCCTGGGTAGGTACGCTTGACCGGCGGGTTCATTTTAAATCCACGTATCTGGGTTCAGGATCCAATACTTCGCTTCCTATGGTTTCCCGTATTTTTGCTGATCTCAGTATGTGGAAAAAACCGATCATCTCCAATTTTGAATATACCGTCGATGAATTTGATTGTGTGTCATACAGCGAATTGGCTGCGGAAGAAGCGAAGCTGATTCGGCCTTTGTCTGATACGCTGAAGATAAATACAGACAGCCTTCAGCTGGAGCCAGATAGTATTCCGTTAGAACAGAATATTCAGGATGAAGTGAGTCCGGATAGTAGAAAAAAAAAAGTGAGATTGACTCTCATTTGTAGTGGGCAAACGAACTAAAAGCCGTAAGAAAGTCAGCCGCCCCACTTGTAAACTGAGACTCAAAATATTCAATTGCGTGATCAATCTCTTCCGCAGCTTCCTCCGTAATTTCATAGCTATATCCCATCAGGCACCATATTTCTTCTTGAGATTTTCACGAAAAATATTCCCGGAAATGGTTTTAGACTTTCCTTCCTCATAGTCCTTTACTCGTCTAAGGATTTCTGCCTCGTCTTCAATAGAAAAAATAGCTTCAGGAGAAAGAGGTGTTGTACCTGGAAAAACATTTTTTTGAGAAAGTATTTGGCTCAAAGCAGCAATTAGGGCTAATTGCTCCTGCGGACTAAGGGCTTTGGCTTCCAATAATGCTTTTTGAAATGCTTTACTCATACTTAAATTTACGAGAAAAATCGGGAAATGACCAATAAAGGTATCGGAAGCTTTGTGTCATTCCGAAAGAAATGAACCATAAAAAAGTAAAAATCATCCATTCCTGGAGCAAAATGGATGATTTCTTATGAATCTGAACCCGTTCCCGTATCGAGGTGATAATGATCTTTTTAACCACCTGACTTGATGGATTTCCATAAGGTTATGTCTGCAACTAATAACAATCACTCATCCCGCAAAGACTCCACAGGATTCACCAGCGCTGCCTTTACCGCCCTGAAACCTGTCGTTCCCACAACAATCACCAAAGCAAACACTGAAGCAATCACAAACATGCCAAATCCTATGTGAGTATGGTAAACAAAATTCTCCATCCATCCATTCATGAAA
>JAGQVA010000831.1 GCA_020438265.1 Bacteroidota bacterium | reverse complement strand
GAAAAGAGCACCTTTATCGTGAACCATTTTACTGATTTCTTCGAGCGGTTGCAATACGCCGGTAGAGGTTTCAGCGTGTACAATGGCTACCAGTTTGGGATTGCTGTTTTCGAGCGCTTCTTTTACCTGAGAGGGTTCGATATGCTGTCCCCAGGGTGCTTCAACCTTGATGACTTTCGCTCCACAACGGCTGGCAATATCAGCCATCCGGGTGCCAAAAACGCCGTGAATACAAATCACCGCCTCATCGCCGGGTTCGAGCAAATTAACCAGACAGGTTTCCATACCAGCACTTCCAGGTGCGGATACGACAAAGGTTAATTCGTTTTCCGTCTGGAAAGTGGCTTTAGCCATTTGTTTGATCTCGTTCATGATTTCCACAAACTCAGGGTCCAGATGCCCCACCAAAGGGGTAGACATAGCTTTGAGTACGCGGGGATGAACGTCACTTGGGCCTGGGCCCATCAGGATTCTGTTGCTTGTATTTAATTCTGTATGGATTGACATAGGCGATGAGTTTTGAACAAAACTAATTGATTTGCCCCGAAAATCCATGAATATGGAAAAACTTAGGCAATTCTTGTATTATTGCACAGGGTTAAAACCGCTGTGCAATAATACAATTGCCTAAAATGACCCCATTAATACTTATTGATTTTTGCTGAAGCCAACGTTATTCCATGAATGTTTTTCACATGAATGGTATAAACTCCAGCACTCAAAAAGCTCATATTGTATTGTGTCTTCAGTTGTCCGTGAACCGAAAGCGGGCGTACACTTTGCCAGACTTCCCTTCCCCTCAGGTCGTAAATGGCTAATTTAAGGTTAATGGGTTTTGTACTTATTAGACGAACAAAAAGCTGATCCATCACCGGATTGGGGTAAAATTGATATTCTACTTCTGAAAATAAATGATCCAGGGCTGTAGAACTACCCGGTTCATCTGCCTGTTGCATACCCTGAGTCAGGATAAAACTGCCGTTGATTTTAGTTTGAATGACGGTCTCCCCTACTGAGTTGGAAACCTGCAAAGATCCAGCAGTACCTATTGCTCCAGAACTTCCCACAAATTGCCGGTCGAGAGATAACTGCGCAAAAGTGAAGGTTGAGAAAAGGAGAGATATACTAAAAAAAATGATGCGCATAATTATTGTTTTTGCAGGGTTTCTACTTGTTGTTTTAACTGATCAATCATTTCCTGTTGGTCGCGAATTGCTTCAATCAGAACGGGAATCAGTCCGATATAATTGACAGCCAGATGGCCTTCCCGTTCAGAGACTAATTCCGGAAAAACTTCCTGCACTTCCTGGGCAATGACCCCAATTTGTTTTTGATTGCCCTTTTTCTCCCGATCTTTCCAGTTGTAAGTTACCCCCCGCAATTTTAATAGCTTATCCAGTTCCTGGTTGATAGGAGCAATATTTTCTTTGAACCTCTGATCTGATAAACCGAAAAAATTACCCTGGATATACCCATCACCATCTTTGTAAACAGCAAAAGCATTACTTCGGAAAGCAATATTGCTTCCATTTCCAATGGAAAATAGCCGGTCTGAAGGAGCCCAAAGTGTCTGATTTCCGTTGTCGAGATTAAATCTGCCAATTGAAAAAGAATTATAGCAAGTTTCTGTTTCCCATCCCATTGCGGTAGAAAAACTGGCAGTAGCCTGAGCTTTATATCCAATAGCAACTGAATGAGTTGCATTGGCCAGACTCAGACGCCCCATTGCCAGAGAATATGTTCCAGAGGAAGTGTTGCTTGTACCAATGGCAATTGAACCATAACCTTCTGCCACAGATAATCTTCCCATAACAATTGCCTGTGTAGCCGTAGCTCGGTTTTCTTTTCCCAAAGCTATCGCATCTTGCCCCCAGGCAGTATCTCGGTTTCCTATGGCTATGGCATTGGCACTAGCTGCATAGTTTGAAGATCCAATTGCTACTGAGCTTGTACTTTTGGCAGTATTATTATCTCCCAAACCAATAGAATACAGGCCAATACTATCCGGGTCCCAACTATTTTGGCCATTGCCAAATACCCTTCCTGCACGAAGGCTGCCCTTGTTACCATCAAAAATAAACTTTGTCCCGCTTCCTACTGTGTCCTGACCAACCAGAAGTATACTTCCCGAGGCTAAGTGAAGATCCACCCTCGGGTTGCTGGTACCCAGCCCCACTGAACCCAGATTATAATACACCTTATTATTATTTTCATGCCAGATTGCGTCAGTTTTGTCATCCGCCGGATACCAGTATGAACCATTCCACTTCAGAATCTGATTGGTTCCGGGAGCCGCACCAGAAACTGATCTCCCTTGAATCTTTTGAACCAGGAGATTTGAAAACGGGCCATTAACATCTCCACCGGCGTTGGAAGTATTGGTAATATCGTCGTTGGGATTCAGATCTCCTTCATTGGAAATCATGTTCCCAATGATACTAATTCCGCTACCAGCAGAGTAACCAGGTCCTCCCTGATCTGTATCAGGAACCCATGCAGAGCCATCCCACTTCAAAACATCTCCAACATTGGGAGTCTGTGCACTGACCATATTTTCCTGAATTCGGTCCGCCGAAGCTGCCCTTTTCGCAAAAAGGCTAAAAGGAACACTTTTAAAATCCTGCGTTCCAAGATCTTTGAAACCACTCCCAGCTTCCAATTCCACCTTCAATTTATAATCTCCTGAACCCCAGTCCAGCGCCAGGAAATCCCCGGCTTCAACCGCCCCTTCTCCAATGACGAGGTTAAAAATTCCGTACTGATTGGTACTGGTTGAATGCAATTCCTGATATTTGACCGAGTTTGACTCCAAAATAGAAAACCGCACCTGAATCATGTGCGTCGCCAGAAGGGAATTTCCATCCCGTGCCACCGCCTGATAGTGAAAACCCTGTGGTGCCTGGGCATAGATAGCCTGTGCAAGCC
>JAGQVA010000830.1 GCA_020438265.1 Bacteroidota bacterium | reverse complement strand
TTTCCTCACCCATATATTCTGCGATAGAACTTCTGGTTTGGACTGCCAATTTTTCATCGTTGTAAAGGACAGGATAACCTTTTTGGATATCCAGTTCGACCTTACCACCCAGTCCTTCGGCGATAGCGTTTGCGATGGACTGCATTTTCCGGTGAGCCTCAGTGCGCCAGGTTTCATTCATCGTCCGAAAAGTACCTTCAATATACACTTCATCGGGGATGATATTCGTAGCTCCATTTGCCACCACTTTTCCAAAAGAAAGAATGGAAGGGGTGCGCGGGTCAGAACGACTGACCACCTGCTGCATTGTCACCAGAATTTGGGAGGCAATCATCACCGGATCGATGAAATTCGCCGGCTGAGCCGCATGACCACCTTTTCCCTTCACCCGCATATAAATCTCATCCGCAGAAGCCATATACATTCCCGAACGAATACCAATCTTTCCGCAGTCCAGAAAGGGCTGTACATGCTGGCCCAGAATCGCATCTACTTTGGGATTTTCCAGTACTCCCGCTTTAATCATCAATGAAGCACCTCCGGGCAATTTTTCCTCGGCGGGCTGAAAAACCAGTTTAATTGTTCCGGCAAAATCATCTGTAATTTGGGAAAGGATTCGCGCTGTCCCTAGCAGAGAAGAGGTATGCACATCATGGCCACAGGCGTGCATCACACCGGGATTTTTCGATTTATAAGGAACCTCATTCGCCTCCAGAATGGGTAAGGCATCCATATCTGCCCTGAGCGCCAGTACTTTGTGATTCCCTTGTTTTTTTCCTTCGATATATCCCACCACTCCATGTCCGGCTATATTGGTTTCGGTTTTTATTCCTAAATCATCAAGGGTATTTTTTACAAAAAGAGCTGTTTTCTCCTCCTCGAAAGAAAGTTCCGGATTAGCATGGATATGATGGCGCATTTCCAGCACGGGTTCGTAAATTTCCTCTGCGAGGGATTGAATTTTATGTTTTAAGTCCGCCATAATTTCGTTTTTATACACAATCCATTATCTGAGTTTAATCAATTCTTCAATATCCAGATAAAAGATATGTTTTTGTTCATTGGTAATAATAAGGGTTGAATCAGACAAAAAGTCTATTGCCTCACATTGCCTGGCATCCAGACGGTAAAAATACACCTCATGATCGAAAAAATCATCCCCTTGAAAACCTTTAAATAACCATACATTCTGGTATGTCAGGACTACTAGCTGAGATTCATCTTCCGACATAGATGCAGAAGTTACTTTGCCTTCTGTTTGAAAACGATCAATGAGAGTCGGAATATTCACTTCATTTTCCTGAAGACTATCAAAACGATAGAGTTTTGTATTCTCATCACTTCGGTTTTTACTCAGGATATATACCTTATCCTGAAATCCAAATATCGCCTCACAATCAAAATTTCGGTCCCAGGGAAGGGGAATAACTCCCTGATCAGGATACTTTACCTTATAATGTGTAGCAACAGGAATCACTGAATCAGTATAGGGATTGGGTTCGGATACAATAATAAAACCAAGATCATCCCGGTTGTTTTGGTTATTACCCATGTCTGAAATGATCATCTTATTCTCCAGCCAGCCGAGATCCTCCCAGTCATTATTTTTCAGAGAACGTATTCTGATACCCACATCGGAAGGGTTGAGCGAATCGCTAATCGTTTCGCCCTCAGCATTGAGAGCAAATATTCTCGCTTTATCTCCAGAATCATTATGCGACCAAAAAACGCCCTCAAAACGGCGACTTTTCACCATTCCGGAAGATTCGTTTAAGTTAGCATTTTGGATTTTATAGACAGGTTTTAACCTTTTTCTTTTCACTTTTCCATGAGAGACAAATTTTGTTGGAGTCTGCTCATCAGCACAATGAAAACTCATTAAAACCAGAAAGCACAGGAAAAATAAACGCAGAAAATTCATGTAAAAATGAGGAATTGGAGCCGCAAGGTAAACAAATTGTATGAGGTCGGAAACGAATTCTTGTAATAATTACTCTGAAAATGGGATGATTTTTCTACATTTGCGTAAAGCGTTTATTTATGAAAAAACTACATAGTACTCTTTTGGTTGGTATCATGGCTATCGCAGCCTGGGCAATGACTGGCTGTACAGGCTATCCCGATGGACCCGGTGTGAGTTTTAAGTCTGCTCAAAGTAAGATTACAACCACCTGGCGGATTCAGGATGCTTCGCTGAAAGGCAATGAAATCACCTCAGAATATACAGACGATTTTCTCCAGTTTAATAGTAATGGAGAATTTCAGTATTTTGATGCTAACCGCCAAATTCGCATTCCTCCCTTTACTCAGGACACCATTATGCCCATTGAAGGTCTGGGTCAATGGGAGTTTTTAGATGGAAACAAACAGGTAGAACTTTTCTATACCTTCGAGTTCGTAGATCCCTATAATTCTGACATCATCTATAGTGAGGATATCAATGAGCGGTGGGATATTACCCGGCTTGCCGATGGAGAACTTTGGATGAGAAAAGGAGATTTGTTTTTGAAACTGGAGTTTTTCTAATATTTATGTAATGAAATAGCAGTAGATCCAAGGCATGCCTTGGATCTACTGCTATTTGTCTAAACCAATCCTATGAAAAACAGGTTCATACCACTTTTACTCATATTGGGAGCCTCACTCCCGGGATTCTTCGGATGTAATTTGCAAACCAAATATGAAGAAGGCCCTTTTGTCAGCATTTTTCCAGCCAGGGATCGTGTAGTCAACGAATGGGAATGGGCCTATGCCCTGGAATACGATGTCAACCGTACCGGAATACTTGCCGATTCTACCATTGAGTTTCTGGATGATGGTGTAGTAAAAATCTGCCGTATTTCGGGTGAGTGTCGGGAAGGAACCTGGAACTTAATTACCAAACGTTCCAAACTTCAGATTGTATTTGGTAGCAAAGCGACTGCCTATGATATT
>JAGQVA010000829.1 GCA_020438265.1 Bacteroidota bacterium | reverse complement strand
GAAGGACGAGCCAGTTGATACACCAGGTCATTATCAGCCAGATCAATATCTTCGTCACCGATAGCCATAACTCTCCACGGAAAAGCTCTTTTCCCGCTTGTTTTGGCCAAATAATCAGCCCTTTCAGTAACTCTCAGGTTAAACTGACACCAGCCGCCGGGCTCCCATTTGGTCGGTAGCTGAGGAAATAGTCCTTCCAGAAAAAACCGGTTATTATTCCCCGGACGTTTTACATACATGCCTGGATAGTCGTAAAGGTCTGATTCGGTGATAGCAATGCGTACATTGGGTTGCTTGACCACGAGAGGCAAACTGACAAACTCATCCTCCACCACGTCTGCAAGTTTGTATCGGGTGTACAGCTTTTCATAGGAAGTCTGAAAATCCCCTACTACATGAGCGATTAAATCGTGATTTTCGAGAAAACGATAAGCGACTTCCTCATTAACGACTGTAATTTCCCCGGAAATATCAGTCTTAAAACGATAAGCCACACCATCATTAAAAGCCCGGAAAATCACTGAATAATTTCCCTCGAAGAAGATTTCAAGTTGATTATAATGGTCGTGAATCTGATTTCGGATACCCCAGACAGTTTTAATCGTTGCATTACTCGACGCAGTTTCCTGTTTGCTAACCTTGGGATTTTGTCCCAAAACCCGCCCTTTATCCAGGGTCATGGACAAGGGAGAATACCACATAATTTCCTTGCCTTTAAAATCGACGGCATAATAAATCCGGTCAGTGGTTTTTACCTTGATCGTGATATTTTTATCTGGTGAGCTTACTGAAAAATCATCAGCTCTGAGGTAAATGCTTAAAATAATGAATGGGAGTAGTAATAGCTTTTTCATGAAATTAAATTAATATGGTAGCCTTTGACCTGCAATATGGGCAATACTGCCTTTTGGTTTTGCCTAATGCAATCTAAAAGACAAAATGAGATATTGAAAACCTTACCTTTGTTTAAAATTACTCCACGATGAAAAATATTATCCTGTTACTCATAACTCTGTTGTTTTGGAGTTGCCAGCCAAACCCGCAACAACCTGAAGAAGAAAATTATATTCCGGAAACCCTGATTCAAAAAGCAGTTGAAACACATGGCGGTTTAGCCAAATGGCGGTCTTATCATCAACTTTCCTTTGATGTATTGACAGGTTCAGAAGAAAATATCAACCGGGAAACGATTCTGACTGATTTGAATTCCCGGTATGAAAAAATCTCCGGAGAAGGCTATCAAATGGGGTATGACGGTACAAACTATTGGTATAAACTGGAGGAAGAGGGGAAAGAACCCAATACAAAATTTATGATTAACCTCAACTTCTACTTCTTTGCGATGCCTTTTGTATTAGCAGATCCGGGGGTAAATGAAGAAAATTTGGGGCGCAAGACACTCAACGGAGAAGAGTATGAAGTAGTGAAAGCGACTTTTGATCCCGGCACGGGTGTGGCTCCGGATGATCAGTACATTTTATATCTCAATCCGGAAACTTACCAACTGGAAATTTTGCTGTATTCGGTTACCTATTTTAACAAAGAAAACGCGACTCAATACAATGCTTTACACTATCGTGAGTGGCAGGAAGCTGATGGATTAAAGGTTCCCAAAACCATTGTGCGTCATTACTGGGATGCGGAAAATCAGGCATTGGGGGATTCGCGGGGAGAGAAGTCATTTGAAAATGTAGGGTTTAGTGAGGAAAAGGCAGCTCTTTCAACCTTTTCCGCTCCCGAGCATAGTAAAGTGGTAGAATAGATATGTTTGCAGGCATATTTTTGGTAAAAAAACAGGTAAAATGTGTTAAAAATTATCTTTTGTCTTACATATAAAATATCTTTGGATGTTTGCTTTCATCGCGGACTTAACTACTACAAGCGACAGTCCCCCTGAAAGGAAATAATTCGATAATTACAAATGATCCTGACTTACCTGCTTTGGTTCCATTAGGGCTGACAGGTAAGTCTTTCTTTTTCAGACCTTCCTTCAGACCTTCCAGGTTTTAGAAACCTGGAAGGTCTTTTCCTAATATTTTCATTAAAACTAAAAGCTTAGTTGTTTATTAACTAAGAGTTTAGTTAATTGCTTTCACATTGTTTAACCTTAAAACTAAATTACAATGAAGAAAGCATTATTCGTATTCGTGTTTCTTGTAGCCGCTGTTGGTGCTATCTCTGCCCAGACGATGTTTAATCAGTCCCCTACCCTCACCTCACTTGAGGTAAAAGACGCCGTAGCGATTGCTACCTGGGAAGAAGGAAGCCACGATTTTGGGGTAATTCCCCAGGGAACGCCGGTATCACACACATTCCATTTTACCAATACCGGCAACAAAGCGCTCAAAATCGAAGCCGTAAAACCCAGTTGTGGATGTACAGTCGCCAATTACAGCAGAGAAGAAATCCAGCCTGGTGAGACAGGTTATGTAGAAGTTACCTATAACGCCCATTCTACCGGGATTTTCACCAAAACTGCCTCTGTAACCTATAATACCGAAGAAGGAGCCAAAATCCTGAAAATCAAGGGCGAGGTGGAATAAAAACCCAAGGAAGAAACATTCGATCTTTTTCCGCTCAGACCTTCCAGGTTCTCAAAACCTGGAAGGTCTTTAAATAAAATAAAGATGTTTTTTATTTGCCCGGCTGGGTTGTAACTTTGCAACGAAATCTGATAATCATCTATGGAACCCAGTCTGAGCCAGATTATAGAATCAATTATTTTTGTTTCCGAACAACCGGTAACACTTGAATTTGTAAGAGAATCCTTTAAATTCAAAGCCAGTGAAAAGGAGGAGGAAAATAATCAGGAAGAACCCCATGAGGAGGAAACTGAGGAAGAAGAAGAGGAAGGAGTTTCTACTTATGAGCTGTTAGCCAATCTTGGAGAAGAAGACTGGGAAAATACCATAGCTGAGCTGCTCAAAAAATACGATAGTG
>JAGQVA010000081.1 GCA_020438265.1 Bacteroidota bacterium | reverse complement strand
GTACTTTCAGTACACTCTATTGTAAGTATGGACTTTGCGACCTCGGTTATTCCAGGTTGGCACACTACCATCTTCCCTCCATACTTTGTTGCAGGAGCGATTTTCTCAGGATTTGGTATGGTACAAACCCTGATGATTGTAACCAGAAAGGTTTATAAACTGGAAAACTATATTACGCTGGATCACATGGAGTCTATCGCGAAAATTGTTATCGCTACTGGCTCTCTCGTAGGTTTGGCTTATATGACAGAGCTCTTTACTGCCTGGTATTCCGGTAGTTTGTGGGAAAGATACATCTTTATCAACCGCATGTTTGGTCCATTCGGCTTTTCCTACTGGATTATGTTTAGCTGTAACGTAATTACTCCTCAGCTATTCTGGTTCAGGGCTATTCGCAGAAATATGCTCATTACTTTCATTATTTCTATCTTCATCAACATCGGTATGTGGTTTGAGCGATTTGTGATTATCGTTACATCACTGCATCGCGACTTCCTGCCTTCAAGCTGGGCCGATTATGCTCCTACCTATGTGGAAGTTGGAATTCTGTTAGGAACTTTTGGTTTGTTTATGACTTGTTTCTTCCTGTTCTCCAAGTATTTACCAGTTGTAAACATGTTTGAGGTAAAAACACTGTTAAATCACCCGAAAAAACCAGCTGACTTACCTGATAGTCTGGTAGTGAAAAAAGCAGAAGAAACTGCAACGAAAGAAAAAACTGAGGAAAAGAAGGAAGGTAACGAATAGGCATTATAATTTAGACTCACATTATATCTGAAAATAGATGAAAAAGAATTTTTTGCTAGGCAAGTACTGGGATCCAGATTCAACACTGGAAGGATTAAAAAAACTCCAGGATTCAGGGGTACTGGTATATGATGTGTTTTCTCCTTTTCCGATTCACGGAATAGAGCCTTATCTGAATATCAAAAGAACCCGGCTGACAGTAGCTTCTTTTATCTATGGTTGTATGGGTGCTTTGACGGGTATCATGTTAATCGGTATTGTATACGGAGTGATATGGCCCATGAATATTGGTGGTAAACCGATTGTTCCCTGGGTAGATATGGTGCCTATTACTTTTGAATTAACCATTTTATTTGCAGCGCATGGTATGGTACTTACCTTCCTGATTGTAGCAAAGTACTGGCCTGGAAAAAAGGCTGTTTTGATGGATGACCGTCAGACAGATGATGTTATTGTTGTGGCAATTGATAAAAATAAAGTGGGGAATGAAGATGCGGTAAGAAAGGTATTTAGTGAAACAGGTGCATTTGAAATTAGTGAAAAAGAAGTTTAAGCAAATGAAAAGCATGATAAATAAATGGAAATTGATAGCTGTCGTTGGGACAGTAGCTATCCTTGTTTCCAGTTGTTATACTGACAAATCAAAAAGGAATATAGAATTTGCACCCAACATGTATAATTCACTCCCTTTGGAGCCTTATTCTCAGACTGATTATACAGGTACTAATACTGGTGGGCATTATGCTGCCACAACTGGAAATGGTCCGCTAAATTCCATTTTCGCCGATGGATTAAATGCGCAAAAAGCACCCGAAGGAACGGTTCCAAGAACTTCTGATTCCTGGTATCGTCCGGAAGACTATTCTCCATATCCTTACAGTAATACTACAGAAGGAAAAGATAGTGCAGCTACTTATATAAGTCCTTTGAATAATCCGGAGCAAAATGAAAAGGGCTATGAGTGTACAGAGGCGACTTATCTGCGTGGAAAGCAGGTATATACTACTTTCTGTATTATGTGTCATGGTCCCAATGGAAAAGGGCAGGGACAATTGGTAACGGCTGGTGTATTTGCGGGAGTACCTGCTTATACAGATGCTGCGATTGCAGGTTTGACCGAAGGCCAGATGTTCCACAGTATTACCTATGGTAAAGGAATCATGGGATCTTATGCTTCTCAGATTACGCCAATGCAGCGTTGGGAAGTGATTTGTTATATCCGAAAATTTCAGGAGCAATAAAAGATAGAATTTTGGAAACTGTACATTTTACACCCGAAAAGCTAACCGAACGATTTAATTTTAGTGGGATTGCCCGCACTGTGAGCTTTGCGCTCATTGGTATTGGCATTGTACTTACTATCGTTGGTTATTTTGTCGCTCCTGATCCGAGCGCAGGACATGATGATGGTCATGCTTCAGTGACTCAGGAGCAAGTGATTCATCCGGTTGCTGATACCGATGAAGAGCATGCAGAAGGTGGACACCACCATCACCCCGTAACTAAGGGTACCCGATTGGTATCAAATATTCTTTTGAGCAGTTTGTATTTTATTACGATTGCTCTTGGGGCCTACTTCTTTATGATTATACATCGTGTGGGTAACGCGGGATGGCAAACAGCTATCAGGAGAATACCTGAAGCGATATCGATGTATATCCCCATTGGTGCAATAGGCTTCTTTGCCCTGCTTTTCTTCTTGCCAAGTGTATATGACTGGGCTTATCTTAAGCCAGGCGAAGATCACCTGATCGACTTGAAAAGAGCATATCTGAACTCAGGTTTCTTCAGTATCCGTACGGTTATTTACTTCCTGATTTGGGGAGGTTTCGCTTATTGGTTAAGAAGATTGTCTCTGAAACAAGATCTGGAAGGAGGACTGACTCACCATAAACTTAGTGAGACGGTAGGAGCTATTGCAGTAATTACTTTTGCAATTACTTTCTGTTTGTTTGCAGTAGACTGGATCAAATCACTTGAGCCACACTGGTTCTCCACTATTTTTGGTGTATATGTATTCGGAGGCTCAATGGTTTCAGCTAGTGTTGTCATGTATCTGATCGCTGCTTTTCTGAAAAAGCAGGGATATATGGAATATGTAAATGATTCTCATTTCCATGACCTTGGTAAATATGCTTTTGGATTTACCGTCTTCTGGGGGTATATCTTTATTGCACAGTATCTTTTGATCTGGTATTCAAACATTCCTGAGGAAGGGATTTATTATGTTGTCAGATATCGCGTTGAGGATGAAGCTTACCGTGGTTTTGCCTGGTTCTTCTATATCAATATTTTCCTCAACTTCCTGATTCCATTTATTGGCTTGATGACAAGAAATGCAAAGAGACGTCTGGAAATATTTTTGCCTATTGCTGCAATTATTCTTTATGGACATTGGCATGATCTCTATGTAATGGTAATGCCTGGCGCAATGTTACAAAGCCCTGGTATTGGAATCCTTGAGATTGGCGTATTTGCTGCTTTTGCCGGAATCTTCCTTTTTGTTGTATTCAATGCTTTAAGCAAAGCGAATCTGGTGCCACTCAAACATCCATATCTGGAAGAGAGTTTACATCATACAACCGGACCGGTATAATAAGTTTTTTGGACAATTAAAAAATATACGGATACACCGTTATTGCTAGAAATTATATGGATCCTCAATCACTACAATCAATCATAGGTATAGCTCAGGTGCTACTGGTTCTGATATTTGGACTGGTATGTCTGAACCTCTATCTGGTCTTTCGTCTAAAGGATATTGATCCTTTTGCTAAATGGAATCCAAATAAGATCAATGGAACCTTATTTTTGGTTTTCCTGGTCGTAGGGCTGATCGCCGCAGTGGTTTCTACCGGAGCATGGTCAGATTATTATATTCTGATTACAAATCCAGCCTCTGCACATGGTATTCAAATCGACCGAATGTTTATGAATACCAGTATCGTTGCTGCTTTTGTAACGATTGTGACTAATGGCCTTCTGTTTTATTTTGCCTGGAGGTATCGTTCTAAAGACAAAAATCAAAAGGCTTATTATTTAGCTCATAACAATAAATTAGAATATCTCTGGACTGGTATTCCGGCTGTTGTTCTCACTATACTTATTGTTGACGGTATTTTTACCTGGAATAATATTATGGGAGATCCTCCTCAGGACGCCATTGAGGTTGAAATTAACGCCAAGCAGTTTGACTGGACTTTCAGATATCCAGGAGCTGATATGGATTTTGGTGCGACCAAAGTTGCTTTCATCAATGAAGGTGCTGGAAATATGCTCGGTTTTGATGTGAATGACAGCAAAGGACTTGATGACGTAGTAACACGAGAACTTCATTTTCCGGTTAATACTGATATTACCCTGAATATTAAATCAAGAGATGTGCTGCATAGCCCGACGCTACCTCACTTCCGTGTCAAAATGGATGCCGTGCCAGGTATGCCTACACATTTTACTTTCAGGCCTACTGTGACTACAGATAGCATGAGAATCATTCGTAATAATCCTGAATTCGATTATGAAATGTCCTGCCAGCAGATTTGTGGTGGTGGACACTGGAATATGCGAGCCATCGTGGTTGTGGAAACGATGGAGGAATATCAAGCCTGGTTAAGAGAGCAAAAAACCGATAAACCCTATTTTGCTGTAACAGCCGGAGATAAAGATAACAGCAGCGATATTGCTGAAAATGAAAATGCGGATCAGTCTAATGTAAAAGTTGACGGATCTGTAAGTATGAATCAATAAGAACCCTGAATAAGAAGTTAGATATGTCAACAATGGCTCACGAAGGAAACGGTACCTTTCACGATGAATTGCATCACCATGCTGAGGATCATCATGGTCATCATCATCATGGAAATTTCTGGACAAACTATGTGTTTAGTCAGGATCACAAAGTGATTGCCAAACAATTCATGATTACCGGGATTGTGATGGCTATAATAGGGATCTTCTTGTCCCTTCTATTTAGAATTCAGCTTGCCTTCCCTAATGAAAGTTTTGCTTTCATGCACGCAATCCTTGGTGATTGGGCCCCGGATGGACGTCTGGATCCTAATTTTTATCTTGCACTGGTTACTATGCACGGTACCATTATGGTCTTCTTTGTACTTACTGCAGGACTGAGTGGTACGTTTAGTAACTTCCTGATTCCGCTACAGATTGGTGCCCGTGATATGGCTTCGGGATTTATTAATATGTTATCATACTGGTTCTTCTTCGTATCAAGTGTGATAATGTTAATTTCCCTGTTTTTGCCAACAGGACCTGCTTCAGGTGGATGGACAATTTATCCTCCACTCAGCGCATTGCCTCAGGCAGTACCAGGTTCCGGCATGGGAATGACTCTCTGGTTGATTTCAATGGCGTTGTTTATTGCCTCTTCTTTGATGGGATCAATCAATTATGTTACCACTGTTCTTAACTTGCGAACTCCTGGTCTGACTTTGAATCGTCTGCCATTGACTATCGTTGCTTTCTTTTTAACCGCAGTTATTGGAATTCTTTCTTTCCCGGTTCTATTCTCAGCAGCATTGCTATTGATGTTTGACCGTTTGTTGGGTACAAGTTTCTATCTGTCTGATATTTTCATTGGTGGAGAACTATTACATTACTCTGGTGGTAGTCCTGTTTTATTCCAGCATTTATTCTGGTTCCTGGGACACCCTGAGGTATATATTGTACTTCTTCCAGCTTTAGGTATTGCTTCGGAAGTTATTTCTGTACACTCTCGTAAGCCAATCTTTGGTTATAACTTCATGGTATTGTCCATGCTGGCGATTGGAGTACTATCCTTTATTGTATGGGCTCACCACATGTTTGTGTCCGGAATGAATCCATTCCTTGGAACGGTGTTTATGATATTTACACTGGTCATTGCGGTGCCATCAGCGATAAAGGCATTTAACTATATAGCGACTCTTTGGCGGGGAAATATTCAGTTTACGCCTCCGATGCTTTTTGCCATCGGATTGGTTTCCTTCTTTATTACGGGAGGAATTACTGGTGTCTATCTCGGAAATGCCGCACTGGATATCCCATTGCATGATACTTATTTTGTAACGGCTCACTTCCACCTGGTAATGGGTAGTGCTTCAGCTTTTGGATTCTTTGCCGGGATCTATCACTGGTTCCCTAAATTCTTCGGACGCAGATTGAACCCAAGATTGGGATACATTCACTTCTGGGGAACATTTGTTTCTCTGTATTTGGTCTTCTTCCCTATGCACTTTATGGGATTTGGAGGAGTAGCAAGACATTATTATTCAAATACAGCTTTCACTTTTATGGAGGTATTTGTTGACCTTCAGGGATTCATCACATTTGCTGCGATTTTAGGCTTCCTTGTTCAGTTTACATTTCTGGCGAATTTCTTCTACAGTATTTTCTTTGGTAAGAAGAGTACAGAGAATCCATGGAAAGCAAATACACTGGAATGGACTACACCTGTGAATCCAGGACACGGCAACTGGCCCGGAGAAATTCCTCATGTTTACAGAGGCCCTTATGAGTATAGCCGCCCTGATGTTAAGGAAGATTACCTGCCTCAACATATTCCTGATGAGGAAGTGGAAAGAGCAGATGGATTTCCCGAGCATGAAGTCCCTCCAAAAAGAGAGTCTTCTCCAGTTGAGGTAAAAGAAGTTGATGAAGAATAAATAAAAAATGACGGCATCTGGTGTGAGTCGGTATCGAAAAATAGCTGGAATTACAGTAGGCGCCGTCATTTTCTTAATACTTGTGGGAGCGGTTGTGCGGATGACGGGCTCAGGTATGGGATGTCCCGACTGGCCTAAATGTTTTGGACAATGGATTCCCCCTACTGATATATCTGAGTTACCGCCAGATTATAAAACGCGGTTCCAGGTTGCAGGAAAAGAAATCGCAGATTTCGATGCTTTCAAAACCTGGGTTGAATATACCAACCGATTAATCGGTGTGTTAATCGGGTTCTTTGCAATATTAACGTTTGTGGCAGCGGTTCCTTTGCGCCAAAAATATCAGAAGGTTTTTCGGTTGAGTTTAGCCGGTCTTCTGTTAATCATTGTGCAAGGGGGAATTGGTGCTTACGTGGTGAGGACAAATTTGGAAACAGGAACCATTACTATCCATATGGTTATGGCTCTGATTATTTTGGCGGTTTTCATATTTGCTTTTCTCCAGTCCTACCGGTCAGAAATAAAAAGTTATCAAACTGACCTCAGATCAGAGGTAAACTTTTTATTGTGGATTGGCTTAGGAGTATTAGTTTTGTCAATGATCCAGATTATGTTGGGAACCCAGGTGCGTGAAAGTATCGATTTGGTTGCTAAAGAGTTGGGAGAAGCAGAAAGAGAAAACTGGATTGACAAGCTGGGTTTGGGATATAATGTCCATAAGTTCTTTTATTATATAGTTGTAGGCTCTATACTGTATTGGTATTACAAACTGAGGCCGTTTTTTGATTCTGTCAGACCTCTCAAGTATTTGACCTTTTTGATGATAGGCGTGGTTGGTTTGGAAATTTTATTAGGATTGGGAATGCATCATTTGGGAATTCCTCCTGTATTTCAGCCTTTACATTTATTATTTGCAACTATTTTGTTTGGATTAGAATTGAGCCTTACAGGCTTTTTATATTTAATGAGAAATCAAGAAAAAAATGATTTCTGAACAGGTTGGTAAAATAAGCTATGCGGAAGTGATAAGACAAAAGGTAGCTGCTTATGCGCAGTTACTGAAGTTTCGTTTGTCTTTTCTCGTTTCGCTATCCGCAGTATTTGGTTATGCCATTGCTGCGGGAGACGCATGGACGACGATCAACCTGATTTGGATAGGACTTGGGGGGATGATGGTGACCGGAGCCTCAAATACGCTGAATCAGATCATTGAAAAAGATTCAGATAAATTGATGAGGAGAACTTCCGGACGACCGATTCCTGAGGGACGAATTTCGATCTGGGGCGCATTTGTTTACGCATTGTTTCTGGCAGCGGGAGGAATATATATCCTTGGTAATGTTTTTAACTTTGCTGCGGCGCTATTGGGTATGTTTGGGCTTATTTCTTATGCCTTTATGTATACCCCAATGAAGAAAGTCTCTGGAATTTCGGTGTTTATTGGAGCAATTCCCGGTGGTTTGCCACCACTGATTGGTTGGGTAGCTTATACCGGGGAAATAGGAATGGGAGGAATTCTCCTCTTTATATTCCAGTTTTTGTGGCAGTTTCCTCATTTCTGGGCAATTGCCTGGTTAATGGATGATGACTATCAAAAAGCAGGGCTGAAGATGTTACCTTCTGCCAAGGGGCGAACAAAATTCAGCGCTTTTTTGGTGCTTCTTTATACGTTTTTATTGATCCCAATGGCATTATATGCTACTCGGGTTGAGATGATTGGGACTGTTGGGGCTTTGGTTTTGATTATGCTTGGATTATTATTTTTAGTGCCAGCATTTGGTTTATATCGAAGTTTGGATGGTAAATATGCCCGGAAAGTGATGTTTGCTTCCTTCCTTTATTTGCCATTAGCACAATTAACCTTTTTGTTTGGATAAGAATTATGAGTGCAATAGGATTAGAGAGAGAACGAAGTAATTATATTGTTCATCCGCAAAAGTTTGCTTTGTGGCTGTTCATCCTGACAGTCATCATGATTTTTGGTGGGTTGACCAGTGCTTATATTGTACAGAGAGGGTTTGTTGACACAGGCCAACAAATCATATTTGATTTACCTGGTATTTTATGGATGAATCTGGTTGTAATTGTTTTTAGTAGCGTCCCTATGCAATATTCTGTATGGGCTGCCAAAAATCAAGACACCCGGAAAGCCATGCTTGCATTGGGAATGACCTTCGTGCTAGGGGTGATTTTTCTGATTGGACAGGTAGATGCCTGGGGCGCAATGGTTGAAAGTGGTTTGCCTTTGGTAGACCCCACCCGAAAGGATAATTCAGTATCGTTTTTTTATATTTTTACAGGTTTACACGGGCTTCATATCTTGGCAGCTCTGATTGCAGTTCTGATTGCGTTTGTGCGCACAGGATTGAAAGACTTTCGTCCCGGCAGGAGAGCTTTAACGTATGAACTGACCGCGATTTTTTGGCATTTTCTCGGTCTGCTTTGGGTTTATCTGTTTATATTTTTAGAATTTACGCAGAATTAAGTAAATTTTATTTTATCACAATTTTAGAAATTAGTTCGTAACGTCAAATAATCGTTGTATGGCAGACGTATCCGTTGATAAGAAAGCACTGATTGAAGGTGAACGACCGTTGTTCAAAGCCAGTTATGGAAAACTAATGATGTGGTTTTTCCTGGTTTCGGATGCATTTACTTTCTCAGCATTACTGATCGCTTATGGCGCTCTTAGAGTTAGTTCTGTTTCAGAAGGACTTGCCTGGGCCAAGCCTGAAGAAGTGTTTACACATTTCCCCTTACTTTATGAATTCTTTCACAAAGACTCACCTCTTGTATTCGTGGGCTTGATGACCTTTATCCTTATCCTCAGTAGTGTAACTATGGTACTGGCAGTTGAGGCGGGACACCGTAAGTCTAAAAAAGAAGTGGCAAAATGGGTGAGATTCACCATCATTGGTGGGGTTGCCTTCCTGTCTTGTCAGGCATACGAATGGTATCACTTTATTCTTGGTACTACGGATGGGGCATATTTGGTAGATGCCAGATCATTTGATGGGATAAATGTACCGGGATTGGACGAACTATCTTATGTGGTTATGGAGCCTGTAGGTGGCGAAGAAGGCCACGGCACTCCTACCGCGCTTAAGCTAAAGGACGGTTCAAGCATTACTAATCCCGATTACGTAAAAGGCATTCTGAAAAGATCCAGCCACTGGCATTCAGGTGTATATGCGATTCCTTTCAAAGAAGCTGCAAAGTTGAATATCCCCGGTCTAACCCGCACTCAGTCTGTGGTTGTTTATCCTGTATTTGATAATACTGGAGAAGCTGTTGGGGTTCGTTTGAATAATGGATATCCCATTAATGATAAGAAAAAAGTGGACGCCATGATTAAGACGGCTGCAACGACCGATGGTGGAGCCAATCTGATGGCCAATGAATATGGACCTCCAGCTTTTGCAGACTTGTTTTTCTTTGTAACTGGTTTCCACGGTACACACGTGGCTAGTGGGGTGGTTCTGTTAATCATTCTGCTTCTGAATGTAAATAAAGGCACCTACGAGAAGAGAGGACATTATGAGATGACCGAAAAAGTAGGACTTTACTGGCACTTTGTAGACCTGGTTTGGGTCTTCGTATTTACCTTCTTTTACTTAGTTTAATTTCTATTAACGATTACTATTATGGCAACTACCACTGGAGACGGAGGAGCAGAAACCAGAAAAGCTATATATCGCACGGCGCTAATTCTTACTGCGCTGACTGTTCTGGAATTTATCATTGCTTTTACCAAGCATACTTATGCTGGTATACTTGGAATAAATGAGAGTACAGCCCAAACGCTGGTTGTGATTACTTTTGTTATCCTGACAATCTTTAAGGCTTTTTATATTGTGGCTGAGTTTATGCACCTCAAACACGAAATCAGGAAGCTCGCTCTGACGATTTTGGTTCCTTTTATTTTTATTGTCTGGTTGTTGATCGGAATGATTCTGGAAGGAGGCTACTGGGGCTCCCAGGATGCAAAATCTTCGATGAATAATCAAACATATCCATCTGAGGAAGTGTTTGTAGGATAATACGCTGCTTTATTAAAGGGTAGCATGGGTTAAGTGAATATGAAAAAATCATCAGTGGTACCTTTGGTCATGTTGGGCCTGTTTTTATTGCCCTTCCTGATTTATCTGTTTCTCTTCTTTGGGACAGAACAAAAATTTGAAAGGGTACCATTCCAATATACGATTATGGAAAATGGGGATACTGCTTATCACAGTTTCCCCAATTTTACTTTAAATAACCTCTATGGTGATTCTATTCGCCGAAGTGATCTTGAAGGAAAAATCTGTCTTTTGGGGTTCTTTTCAGTGAATGATGACTCCCTCAAAAAAACTACGGTTCTTTTTGGTAACCTGAAAAGGGTTTATGACAATATTGATTGGGAGAAAAACCCTTCTTTTCAATTTGTCTTTGTCAATATGGGAGACAATCCAGAAGAGGTCAATGCTTTTGTAAACTCTTTAGAAGTTGATACCCAAAAGTGGATGTTCCTCAGTGGCGAGCAAGATGAAATCTACAAACTGGCTATGGGAGGATTTGTTTTTCCAGATTTTATTCGAAAGGCTCCCGGTGATGCTCCTTTTACAGCTCAGACAGTAGTTATGACTGACAAGTCCGGTAAGGCGCGGAACTATTATATCGCTACTGACCTTCAACAGGAAAGGACAATTCTGGAAGACTTTATTGCTTTGTTGAGAGTTGATTATGGGTTATAGGCAGTTATGGAATTGACAAAAACAAATAAATATAACGATAAGATTTATCTCCCTGTGATATGGGTGCTTTCTGTGGCAGTTCCCTTGGTAGTTGGAATATTGATGACCCCGGGGCTGATTCCCCAAATAGACATGGGGTTTGATCCATATATTCTTCCAAAGGTATATTCTACGATAAATGCACTTGTTGCCTGTTTGTTGATTGCAGGATTCTGGGCGATTAAAAACAGGAAGATAAATATTCACCGAAATATTATGCTGACTGCATTTGGTCTTTCAGCGCTATTCCTGGTCCTTTATGTGCTTTTTCATTTGTCTGCAGGTAGTACCCCCTATTGTGAAGAAGGCCTGGTCCCTAAACCTTTGTATTTATTTGTATTGCTGACTCATATTTTGCTTTCGGCAACGATTATTCCGCTTGCTTCATTCTCGATCTATAGAGGCCTGAGTGAAAAATATGATAAACACCGCAAGCTTGCAAAAATAACCTTTCCTCTGTGGCTGTATGTGGCTATTACAGGCCCTTTAATTTATTTTATGATTTCTCCATGCTATTGAGAAATTAGGCATTTTTCCCATATTTAGTTTATTTTGCAGAGAGAATGAAATATTTTAGTTACATAATTACCACCTTATTCTTTCTCTGGATACAAATTCAGAGTCTCCTCGCTCAGTGTTCACAATGTAAGGCTGCTGCAGCCTCAAAAGATGAAGCTGGTAATTTGATTATTGGAGAAAGTATCAATATGGGTGTTCTCTATCTCCTGTCAATGCCTTTTATTCTGGTTTTATTTGTTGGAGGAATCTGGTGGTGGAAAAGTCGGCAATTATCTAAACAGCAAAGCTTTTAACCTTATCATCAACTTCCATGATGCCTTCATGATTTACCCTTAACAGGTTTTGCGTCTGAATTGAGTTGGTTATTCCCTTTTTGTATGGAGTGATTATTTTAAT
>JAGQVA010000828.1 GCA_020438265.1 Bacteroidota bacterium | reverse complement strand
GGCGATTAATGTAAAAGAAAAGGTTGAAACAACGGGGTTTACCAACTGGACGTTTCGGGAAGGGATTCATTCCGTCTGCCCACCGGAGGAATTGCGCAAAAAACATTTTACCATCAGAATTCACCTGGATACTGCCACGGAGGAGAATGGCGCTTTAAAAGTGATGCCTGGTTCGCATCTGCAATATTTAAATGATGAGCAGATTAAAACGATTACAGCTGATGGTTTGCCAAAAGTATGTTCCGTTATCGCCGGGGGAATTCATCTGATGCATCCGATGATTTTGCATGCTTCGCCTAAAACGAAGAATCAGAAAAGACGGCGTGTGATACATTTGGAGTTTGGGACGGAGGAATTGCCGGGTGGGTTGGAGTGGCTGGAAAAGAGAACTTTTTCTTGATTGTTTGGCCCGGACTAAAGTCGCGGGCCAATAGTGGGGAAAAATTTGGGAATAAATTCCAAGATTCAGTTTACAAAAAAAGCTAATGATCAACGATCAATTTTGTTGTGGGAATTTATTCCCCAATCTTCTTTTTATTAATTGGCCCGCGACTTTAGTCCGGGCCAAAAATATTGACAATAATTAAATTCTTATTATTCTAATCTTTCCTAAATTGGGGGCGATTAAAACAAAACCCCAATGAAACGCTTAGGAAAAATCCTTCTCATAATCTTAACCATTCTACTGCTTTTGCCAGTTGGCTTATGGCTGCTGATCAGAGAAAAACCACGCTGGGACGATCAGACGGGCCATAAAGTGGAAGAAAAACTCATCGAGGAGGATAAGTACACGCTTGTGGAAAATATCAAATGGGCTGCTCCCAAAGGGTTTAACCTGACAATGGATATTTACACGCCTAATACTTCTCAGGAAACCTATCCGGTGATTGTCATTTTTCACGGCGGCGGATGGCTCATCAATGATAAAAGCATCATGAACGACGCCAGTAAATACCTGGTTTCAACAGGAAAGTATGTCGTTTGTAATGTCAACTATCGACTGTTGAGAGATTTGGGGAATACGGTAAAGATGAATGAAATTGTGGAGGATGTGTTTGGCAGTATTCTCTGGATCAAAGCCCATATCGCTAAATACAAAGGAGATTCTGAAAAGATCATCTTAACGGGAGATAGTGCAGGAGGACATTTGGCGGGAATGGCAGCGATTCAGGGTTGGGATCTTTCTTCAAAAGGATTTCCGGATGGATTTAACCCGTCCTGGCTGCCAGAAAATAAAACCGCCGAAGATATCGCGCTTGAAAATGGTTTATCAGTGCAGGCTGCGATGCTGAGTTATGGTCCCTTTGATATGTACAAAGCTGTCAAAGGAGATTCCGCCTCGGGTTCTGGTTTTGAAGCCTCTTCAAATTTTTTCTGGTATATAGGCTCAAGTCTTCCCAGAGGCATTTTGGGAGAAGATATCAATGTAAAAGACCATCCGGACTATTATAAGAAGATTTCTCCCGTTTATAATTATCCTGATACCTCTGAAAGAAAACTTCCTCCTATGTTATTTACTGCTGCTGAACTGGATCCTTTGGTTCCGCCTGAAGGAGTGAAAGACTTTGTGCAAAAACTCAAAGACGCTGGCCATCAGGAGATTGAATACTGGGAATATGCAAGGGAGTCGCATGCCTTTCTGGATTCGGGAGAAGCTTTTGAAATGAGGGCAATTCCTGCGTTGGAGCTTATGGTGGCGTTTTTGGATGGGATTTTTTATAAAAACATGTAATTTGATAATAATATGTATCACATCATTATTCACGCAAAACCTACCGAAAAGTCAGACTTTTATGGTGAGGTAGAAGGAGGATTCGCTGTAGTTCTTATCGACTATAAGGATATTGATGGAGCTTTTGAGCTTGCAAGATTTTATGTCGAAGGTTATGGCTGGGAAATCATTGAAGTAGAGGATGAATATCATATCATTGAAACAGTCGAGGACATGAATGAAGATTACCAGGAGTATTTTGAGGAAGTCAGGAAAGACGGATATGCGGTTATTTTTAATACCTATGATGAATAGGTTGGGGCGATAATTTGGTGAAATAATTTTTATTTTAGGGCTGAAAACTGCTTAATCTGTGAAAAAGAACCATTTTTCTGCCATTCTGATTTTTCTGATCGTCATCGAATTATTTATGACCTCATGTGCTTTTGATGAGGAACGCATGTCTTATCCTGATTATTATCGCGCATATAGTGAAGCCCTTTACCGAATAGAATGGAATCATTATGAAATCGGAGTGAGCAGGTTTGACAGTTTGATTGAGCTTGTGCCTCATGTGCCAGTTGCCCATCTAAGCAGATTTGCACGGATTAGCGCCAAAGAGGGAGATTGTGAATCAGCTGCCAGATTCATCCGGTTATCCCTGGAGAATGGTTGGGAATCTTCAAATTCTTCTCCCAATACTCCGGACTATGGTGATTGTGATTCATTGATAACCCAGATCCTCGCACGTGAATCCGAGATCCATCAGCAACATTTTCATTTCTATTATAAAGGTCTGGTAGATTCTCTATATGAAAAAGATTCTCGGGTCAGAAATCCGGTAGATTTTCTTTTGTTAAGAGCGACAGATTCTGTGAATAAGAAAATTCTGTTGCGAGCCATTCAAAAATATGGATTTCCCGGTGAGAAAACGATTGGTACCACTTCGGCCCGTAAGGCATATATTCTTTTATCACACATGGATGGAGACTCAGATTACGAAATGATTAAATCCATTTTGCATCATGCTTATAATCAGGGGTATTTGGATCCATTCGGATTGGCAATGCTTATCGACCGAAGAAGGGTTTTTTCCAAAAAGAAATTGGAGCCTTACTACCATCAAATTTTTACTCCGGCTAGAAACTCCTTGTCGGATGAACAAAAAAATACAATTAATTTACGACGGGATTCTATTGGACTTGAATTGATGATATTTGAGTAACCAGAA
>JAGQVA010000827.1 GCA_020438265.1 Bacteroidota bacterium | reverse complement strand
AAGGTTACTCTGATGAAAAAATGAAACTGACTTTATCTCAGCAGAAAGCTATCAACTATTTTCGCGAATATACCAAAACCAGACAAGAATCTGCCAGAGAAGACATTGAACACGTCCTCAAAATGTCAGATTTAACCTGGGAGGAATATCAGCAGTCATTGAATTCGATTCGCAAATACGCCCGAATAGCCCTGCATTTTCACCCCGACCGGCCTGGGCTTGATATGAAAACCGTTGCAGAGTTGCTCCTGGAAAGTGGCATATACAAAAGTCAGTTTGAAACCCTGATTTCCAATGGAAGTGTTTCTGCGTTTCCGGGAGGTGCGCGGGATGTATGGGAGAATACACTTTTTCATGGAGCATACAACCTTGAAGGAACCACCATTGATCAAAGGCCCAAATATGGTTCTCTGGATCTTATGCTTCATCCTGACGGTCCTTCTCCCAGGTTTGGTTCGTGTTATTTTCTCTTAAAACCGGAAGTTTCGGCCAGAGCAACTTTTACTTACCTGGATTCTCACCAAAATCCTGATGAAAAAGGAACCATCGACGAATTTGACGATATTATGAGAGGATTGTTAAATGAATGTTTTAGCAGAAGTTTTGCTATTGGGGAACATGATATCAGACCAGCAGAACTCATTCAGCATTTTCTACAAAACCTACAACAACCCTATACAAATCCAGCTACAAAACTTGTTCGACGAAATCTGGATCACTATATTGAAGCACAAATACACGGAAGTATTTCATTAGAAAGCGACGTAGAAATCCTGGTGATTGATCCGGCTTTTAAAGCGACTGATATGGGAGAAATTTTTCAGGAAATCTGCCAAAGGTATCATATAGACCTATATACTCATCCCGGTTTTCGACTAAAACCGGAAGAGGTTCCCCGAGACTTCAGGGGCCCAACCATGCCTTCTCTGGCCAAAAGAATTTCTGATAACAATCATGTAGATGTAAGTCATATTGGACTCGCCTCCCTGGATCTCAAAACCAATCCGGAACGCTGGGCAGACCGGGGAACTTATAAAGAAGTTCTTCAGGAACTAAAATTGCTCTGGCATGTCCTGGTGAAATATGGAAAATCTACTTAGCTAAATGAATATGAAAAAATCAATTCTGGGCCTTAGAACCGCCATTTACATGGTCTCCGACCTCAATGAAGCCAAAGCCTGGTACGCCAGGGCTTTTGAAACTCAGCCTTATTTTGATGAACCTTTTTATGTAGGATTTAATATCGGGGGATATGAATTGGGATTATTACCTGAAGAAGAAACTCCTACCCAGAAAGCTCCAACTGTTATTACCTACTGGGGAGTTGAGGACATAGAAAAAGTCTATCAACATTTTCTTTCACTGGGAGCAACTACACATGAAGCTCCCAATAGTGTGGGAGAACCATTAATGGTGGCCACAGTATTTGATCCCTGGGGAAATATTGTGGGGTTTATTTATAATCCTGTTTTTGAGTTACCTAAATAAATTTTTTCACGGAAAACATCTGCTTTGCAGAATATGTGTTTAATGCCTTTGCTTTCTACTATTTCGCCGCTTAAAAAAACGGCGCAATAGTACAAGCAATCTTCTTATCCACTAGATAAATTTAAATGCATTCTGTAGAATGTCAGTGTCTATATTATTGCGCCGTTTTTTAAAGCGGCGCAAAAGGGAGGAAAAAGGTCCCAAAAACATACATCTGCTTCACAGATATTTCCCTGAAAAAATTTCCTTTTTACTCCATCCGCAAAGAATCCACTGTATCACTCTTGGCAATCCTGTAAGTCTGCGAACCAATCGTCAGCAATCCTAAAACAAGCAGACTCACAGCTCCCAAGAAGACCGTCCCAAAGCCAAAATCAACCCGATTAGGCAAATTCTCCAGCCAGAGATTATTCAGGAAATAACTCAACGGCGCGGCAATAATTACTGAAATGACCAGCAGTGTCAAAAACTCCCGCGAAAGCAAATACGCCAGTTGGAAACTATCAGCCCCCAAAACCTTGCGAATGCCCACTTCCTTGGTTCTTCTTTCTGCACTATAAGTTGCCATGCCCAATAATCCCAGACAGGAAATAATAATCGCCAGGAAGGTGATAAAACCAAGGACTGAAACAATATCCCTGAAGCCCAGATTGGTATTGGCAATTTGTTCGTCGAAAAACTGGTATTTAAAATCGTGAATCGGATCGATCTCTTCCCATTTGACTCCCAATTGCTCCACTAATGCCATCTGATCATTGGTGTGAATTCTCACATTAAGATAAGCAAAATCATTGGCTTTGTTACGAAGGTACATAGGCCCGATTTCCCCATCAAAAATCGGCATCAGAAAACGAAAATCCTCAAGTACTCCTATAATCTGAAGATTGGTTTGATTATGATCCAACACAACAGTTTGGCCAAGAGCTTCTTCAGCACTGCTATATCCCAGAGGAGATAAAGCTGCCCGATTGATGATAATTTCGTCAGAAATTCCCGTGGAAGCGGGAGAAAAATTTCTTCCTGTAATCAGGTTCAGTTGAAGATTTTCAACAAAATTTTCATCTGCCTCCAGGCGAGCAATTTCAAGAATATCCTTTTCATCCCCTCCGGGCTTTCGCACCTGTGTAGAATTGTTAATTCCCGAAGCCGGAATATAAGCACAGGCGGATATGAGTTCTACTCCGGGTATTTCTGCCATAGCCTGTTTTACCAATTGATAATCATTACTCTGAAGTTCAATATTTACGATATTATCCATGGCAAATTCGTATTTGAAATCCACCAGATAACGAAATTGATTATAAATCAGAATTGAAGTAGTGATGAAAAGAATGGAAACGACAAACTGTGTAATACTCAACACTTTCCTTAGGCCCAATTTCCCTGGTTTCACATCTATCTTAGCTTTCAGGGTTTCGATGGGAAGGAATTTAGACATTTGAAATGCAGGATAGGCT
>JAGQVA010000826.1 GCA_020438265.1 Bacteroidota bacterium | reverse complement strand
TCCAGCGGGCATTATGGGTTCTCTGATTTTCTGTTACCATCTGATGATGATGCCTTATGGCGATATGTGGATCAGTGTATTGAAGGCGCCAAATCATTGGACTCTCCATATATCACCTGGCCCTGGCTTGATCCTTCGCTGCGAAATCTGGATGGTTTCAAGCTCATGTCAGAAAAACTAAATCTGATTGGCGAACAAATTACCAAAGCAGGATTAGGCTTTGCTTATCACAATCATGGTTTCGAGTTTGATGATCATAATGGACAAACCGGTTATGAAATTATTTTAGCAGAAACAGATCCTGAATTAGTAAAACTCCAAATGGACATGTATTGGGTAAGACATTCTTCAGATTTTACTCCACAGGAATTGATTGACAAGCAACCTGGACGATATGTCATGTGGCATATCAAGGATATGGACAAGGTTACCCGAGATTACACAGAGATGGGAAATGGTTCGATTAATTATCTGGAATTATTGCCAAATCCAGAGAAATCAGGCCTGGAGTTTTATTATATTGAACAGGGAGGAAATTTTACGCATAGTGCAATGGAAAGCGCAGCTACGAGTGCTAAGTATTTTAAGGCTCATTTGCAGAAATTTTTATAAAGTCAGATGTCTTTACCCAAAACCAGAGCACTGTACGCCATCACCACCTATCTTCTCGATAAACTTGTGTCAGAAGGTTTTCGCTTTTCTCAGAGTCAACTGACTTTTAAGAAGAAGGTGAATGCAGATTTTGTTTATGAAATCAGGTTTGTCGGTTCCCGAAATAATTACGACGACCAGATCATCACTTTTGACGTTCATTTTTTAATTTATTCTCCCAGCTATAAAAAATGGTGTAAAACGAATTTTCCCAATCTTGTGATATTAGGAGAAGGGTATATTTTTGGCGATTGGTCAATGGCAAAAGAATCATCTCCCAGGTACAGAAATCACTTTGGTTATGACTTCGTGCAATATCCTTCCGAGGTGATTATGGAAGAAATATGGAATGATTATCAGAATTATCAGAAAAAATATTTTGAAGCCAATAATTCCTGGGAAAAGATTCATGAGGGTACAACGAACCTTTATATGGAAATAGATAGTATGATTTTTCTGGGAAGAAAAGAAGAAGCCCTGGCGCTGATCAAACAAGAACTAGGAATAAGGAAAAAAGACGAAGCGACGAGAAGTTTAACCGGGAATAATGCACGGGATATTGAGTTTTTAGAGGCGAGGGTGGCGTATTTAAATGCCAAATAATTTCAGGGCGTATATCATGAAAAAGCTCTTAATAATACTTTTCTTATCCATATTATTTATAGGTTATCTTTATTTGAGCTTTAAATCCACAAGTTTTACTACTCCTGGGTCTTTTGGGATTCCTATCTATCCTGTAGATCCATTAAACCAACAAAATCGACTAGATCACTTTATTGATTCCGTAGACCACGAGTTTCAAGGTAAAAGACTGACATTGGATGCTAAAATAGGCCGTATTTATACCCGTTCTGAGAAAAATATGGAAGATGGGATTGTGTATGGTGATTCGCTCATTCGATATGATTCTTCGCTAAACCATTTAAATATTGAGGATATTCATCTGTTATTGGGAGAAATATTATATGATCATGACAGTATAAATCGTGCTTTGAAGAGGTTTGAAAAATCTTCCATTTCAAGCAGGACCAATGCAAATATTGTTGCTTGTTATTTATATTTGGGAGATACAGTTAAAGCTCGAAATATGTTGAAAAAATTTGCCCGATCAAATACAGAAATGTTGTGGTATTTGGGCAATTTTTATGAAATCATGGGAAAAAGAGATTCTGCTTTGTATTATTATCAGACTTTATATAAGAAAGACTCTGTTATGTATTGGTATAGTTTGAGACGAATCATTAGGGTAAAGAACCCTAAATCCCATTTATATAAGGAGTTAGAAATTTTAAATAAAGGACAAAGGCCCAAAGAGAAGGATATATTATTGTTTAATCATTGAGAAAAATCAACTCATCAAGACCATGACTCATCAAGATCTGGGATACAACGACCACCTCGCCCAATACCGAACCGAAAATGGGTACGACGATCTGGAGATCGGGCGGGTAATTTTAGAGCATAAAGACCGCTATATAGTAAAAACGCCAACAGATGAACTGGACGCAGAACTTATCGGGCACTTGAGATTCGCTGCTGAAAGCAGATATGATCTGCCCGCTGTCGGAGACTGGGTCGCTTTTATGCGATATGATGAAGATAAAGCTTTGATTCAGGCAGTTTTTCCGCGTCATTCTATCATCGAAAGGAAAGCGGTGGGAAAAGCCGGGAAAATACAAATTATTGCCACGAACATTGATTATGGATTGATCGTGCAGGCAACAGACAGGGATTTTAACCTGAATCGTCTGGAGCGATATCTGACGATATGTAATGCTTCCAGGGTAAAACCTGTGATTGTGTTGAGTAAAATTGACCTGATCACTGAAGAGGAATTAAAAATGTTGACAGATAAAATTGCTCATCGGATCAAAGACGTACCCGTCATTACTGTCAGCATCCAACCGGATGGATATGATCAATTGAAAGAGACCATCCAGGTCGGTAAAACCTATTGTTTATTAGGTTCTTCCGGCGTAGGAAAATCTACCATCATCAACGGCCTATCCGGAAAGGAAGAGATGAAAACTGCCGAAATCAGTTCTGCCGTTCATAAAGGAAGACATACTACTACCCATCGGGAGTTAATTTTGCTGGAAAATGGCGGAATTTTTATTGACAATCCCGGAATGAGGGAAGTCGGTATTGCTGACACGTCCGGAGGCCTGGAAACCACCTTTGAAACCATACTCGAATACGCCGAAAACTGTCGTTTTAAGGACTGTACTCACACCCAGGAAAAAGGCTGTGCAGTCCTGGAAGCCGTCGAAAACGGAGAAATCGAGGAAGATGCTTA
>JAGQVA010000825.1 GCA_020438265.1 Bacteroidota bacterium | reverse complement strand
ATATAATAGCTGATATCGTTGAATATAAGCCTGATTCGCCATTTGCGAATATCGATTCGCTAAGAGGCAACTCATTAGCCAGCCTGGTGAATGATCATGTCTATTATTCCGAACTTTTTCAGGCTTCATTTATGGGAACACAGGGACGTCCTGAGCTTATCCATTTGAACTATGGGAGGATAGATTTACATTCGGTGATGTTGGCGGTAGTTTCTCAATCTTCTGATGAAATGGGACTAAACTGGCCGGAAGCGATATCTCCTTATCAGGTATCCCTGGTTTCTCTGGCTGATGGAGAAGAGACGGTTGAGGAAGCGGAGAAAATATATCAGGAATTGCAATCCCGGGGAGTAAGGGTTTTGTATGATGATCGCCATAAAAAAGTAGCCGGACCGGGAGTCAAATTTAAGGATTCGGATTTGCAGGGGATACCAGTGAGAATTACGGTTTCTAAGCGTGCTTTGAGTGAGGGTGGGGTAGAGGTGAAAAAAAGAAATGAGTCAGTGAAAGAAGTCATTGCCATTAAAGATATTTATTCGATAATTACCTGATCAAATATTCCCCGGACATCCGTTTTTAGATTTTTCAATCAAATCAGGTATCACATTATGACCGAAACTCAAACCACTAAATACCAATCCATGATCCAGCAGGTTGAAGATCTCATTCAATCCGCGCATCAAATGGAAAAAGTTTACGCTGAAGCTATTGACAAGGTCCATCCTTCTTATGAAAAAAGTGCCCGAAATCTGGTGCATTATTGGGCCATGAGACAGCATGATATTAGGGGGTTGCAAAAACAGTTGGGGAATCTGGGACTCTCACGTCTGGCAAAAGCTGAAAACCATATCATGGCGAGTCTGGTGATGACACGTAGTATTTTACGGGGTTTTATAAAAGCGAAAAGGCTAAAAAATAAACGACCAGGGTTGTCAATTAAAGAAGGAAGAAAACTGATCAACAGCCACTCCAAATATCTATTGGGAAATCGCTCCACAGGCCGCCGAACCCGAATCATGGTTACCATGCCCTCAGAAACTGCCAGTAATCGGGAACTGGTTGCACAAATGGTCGAAGCGGGAATGAACACCGTCCGAATTAACTGTGCCCACGATGGCCCTGAAATCTGGGCAAAAATGATCAAAAATGTCAGGAAAGTATCTGAAAAAGCTTCCCGAAAGTGTAAAGTTACCATGGACCTCGCTGGCCCAAAAATCAGAACCGGCGCAATGGTATTAGGCCCTCAGGTTGTAAAACTTCGCACCAAAAAGGATGACATGGGTGGAGTTATACAACCCGCGCAAGTCTGGTTTGGAAAGGAAAAACCTCTGGAAGCTTCAATGATTCATTTACCTGTAAAAGATGGCTGGACAAATGATTTAGAGCCAGGAGACGAGATTCATTTCAGGGATACCCGAAATAAAAAACGGCAACTGATTGTGATTGAAAAGAGTGAGGCAGGAGTCATTGCAGAGTGTTATAAAACCGCTTATGTACAAACGGGGACAGTACTGATTTTGGAAAAAAATAATAACTCTCTGTTTACCAAAGTGGAGGATTTGCCATCAGCTGAACAAAGTATCCCCTTAGCAGAGGGTGATCAGTTACAGTTGCATAAATCTTCCGAAGCAGGAGAACCCGCTCAGTTTGATCAGGAAGGAAATCTTATTCGCCCGGCTCATATCTCTTGTACTTCCCACGAAATATTCGAGCAGGCCCGGAAAGGGGAAAAAATTCTTTTTGATGACGGGAAAATAGCAGGAGTGATTCGCGATGTAAAAAAGGAAGAGATGCTCATTGAGATTACTTACACAGCTCCTAATGGCGGAAAACTACGTGCGGACAAAGGGATCAATTTTCCCAAAAGTAATCTTACCATTCGTGGACTCACTCATAAAGACAAAGAAGACCTGGAGTTTGTCGCCAAAAACGCCGATGTGGTTAATATGTCTTTTGTTAACCAGGCGAAAGATGTAGAGGATTTATTGAGCGAGCTGAAAGAACACGATGCTATTGGTAAACTGGGAATCATTCTGAAAATCGAAACCATGCAGGCCTTTGAGAATCTGCTGGAAATTTTGCTAACATCCATGCAGACCTACCCGGTAGGAGTGATGATTGCCAGAGGCGATTTGGCGATTGAAACTGGCTGGGACAAGATTGGCTTTATCCAGGAAGAAATCCTCTGGCTTTGCCAGGCGGCGCATATTCCCAATATTTGGGCTACCCAGGTGCTGGAAAACCTGGCGAAAAAAGGCATGCCTTCAAGAGCCGAAATTACTGATGCAACTATGGCCCAAAGAGCTGAATGTGTGATGCTGAATAAAGGCCCTTATATCACACAGGCCATTCATCTGCTTGATACGATTTTTCGGAAAATGGAAAAATATCAGGAGAAAAATGCTCCGCTAACTCCTCCTGTGGGTAGCTATCGTCGTTGGGGATAATCAAAGTGATAATTATCATCTTTCAGGTTGATACAAAACAGTAAGTTTCTAAAGAATAATCACTGTAGTCTTATTAGATATTGGATAATTTCATAACGATTCATTTCAGTTATACCTAAAAAGATTTGTTATGAAAACGTCCAATCATATATTAGCCATCCTGCTGGCTTTACTCATGAGTCTCCCCGGCTTAATTGCACAAGATACTGAAGGCCAGCTACTAAAACCTATTGACAAAGTACAGGCAGAAGGCTTTGGTCTTGCCACTGTTACAAATGGAGATATGGTGGTTGTCTCAACCCGAATGACCCGAAGACTGGTTGTATTTGAAAGAGATCAGAATTACTGGATGCATACTGCGAGCATTAAAGGCATTAATGAAAAAGTAGATATGAATGCCAGTAAAGGTTTTGGGCAAACAATCGCAATCGATAATGGCCGGAATTTGGTCGGGGCACCGTAATCTCCCAAAAAAAAAAAAAAAAATGTAGGTCTGGTAG
>JAGQVA010000824.1 GCA_020438265.1 Bacteroidota bacterium | reverse complement strand
GAACTAACCCTAAAGGTTAATCATAAAAAAAGGCGGGCCAAAAGCCCGCCTTTTTTTTTATGAAATAAAACTGAAATTATTTATTCGATATCGGAGCATTATAAAGCCTTTCATAATACTCTGTAGCCATGCGATTGGAGCCAAAAAATGGAACCACTTCACGCATGCTGTTTTTGGAGATTTCGGTCCATTTTTCAGGTGTATCGTAATAAGCTGGCAAAATCTCACTGGTGAGGATTCGCATTAAATGGTGATAATCCTGGTCATCCTGAACATGAATGGGTTGTTTTACATCTGCCTCAGGCAAGATGAAACAGTTGTGGCCATGTTTGGCAAATTCGGGAATCCATCCATCATTGACGGAGAAGTTTACAGAACCATTCATCGCAGCAGTCATGCCACTGGTTCCGGAAGCTTCCATCGGACGACGAGGTGTATTCAGCCAGATGTCAGAGCCTTTTTTCAAAGCCGCAGAAAGATTCATTTCGTATCCGGTAAGGATGGTGGAACGATGACTCAAGCGAGTCAGCTGAACCAAATGATTAAACAAATCCACTGCATAATCATCCTGAGGATAAGGTTTTCCAGCCCAAATCACCTGTAAAGGATATTTACTGCTTTCCAGTATCTCGTAAAAACGAGTCAGGTCTCTCAAAATAAGATCGGCGCGTTTATAAGCGGCAAATCTTCTCGCCCAGACAATGGTAAGAATATCAGGATCAAACATATTTCCTGTCTGATCAGCCACAATAGCAAATAAATCCTCCTTCATTTTGCGCTTGCGGGCTTTATACGCTTCATTATCATTGGCGTCCAAAGCTGTCTTGAGTTCGGTATCCTGCCAGTATTTTTGATTTTGAGCGTTAGTAATGCCAATAATCGGAGGTTTTTGTTTTACCTCTTTCCACATGTCATTGGATACTCTGGCGTGAAGCTGAGAAACACCATTGGCATTTCCGGAAAGAGTCAGCGCTGCAGGTGTATAACCAAATGAATCGCCTTGCTGGTTGGTAATTTCTCTTACTGTATCGAGGCTCAAATTTCCAAAGAAATCCATGCTGTTGAGCAGGTGAATATTATGCTCTTCGTTACCGGCTCTAACAGGTGTATGAGTCGTAAAAACCAGTTTTTCTCTTACTTTTTCCACGCTTCCCAGTTCTTTGTAAAGGTGAAAAGCCAGAGGAAGTGCATGAGCTTCGTTCATGTGGTATTTGTCAACGCCACCAAGCGCTTCAGCTACTTTTGCTCCTCCGACGCCAAGTACGATACTCTGAGCGATTCGCGCAGAAGTATTATTGTCATACAGACGGTGAGTGGTGGTCATCGACAGGTAGTCGTTGAGATTTTCACGGTCAGTTGTGAGGAGATACATAGGTACCGTACCAAATACATCCGGAGGTAAATACCAGGCCTGAACTTTTACTTCCTGACCGTGGATGGTTACCGGAAAAATGAGGTCGGTTTCCTGTAAAAAAGTATAGTATCTTTCGCGGAATAATGCTTTCATCGCACCATTCTGGTCTCTTGTCTGATCGTAATAACCCAATTTCCATAACATACCGATCCCGATCATATTCTGGTTCAGGTCATGTGCGCTGCGCATGTGTGATCCTGCCAGATATCCAAGACCGCCGGAATAGATCTTCAAAGCCGTATCAATACCAAATTCCATACTGAAATAGGCTACTCGCTTAGAAAAGGGCTCTGAAGGGGTATAGGGATGTTCCCATTTACAATTGGTCTTCATTTATTATATGAATAAGTTAAATGACGAAAATAAGTGGAAAGACAATATTAAAGTTAAGTCAAAATAAACGCTATCGCTAATGACAAATAGAGAATAACAAAGTAAGTGTCTGCCAATCAGGTAATTCCTTTTCTATTTGTTATTTTCTATTCTCTATTTTTACTTTTTTATAAAATTAACATATCAATCCAATCCAAGGGGGCAAAAATAGAAAGGTAATTCGGATAATCAATATATAAGCCCCTGATTTTACATAATCATAATAATGATCCTTTCTTTTGTATGTAAAATGTTTTGAACCTCAACTTCAAAAGCAATAAAGAAGAAATGGAGTAATTTAGAAAATGGTTTGTAGTTGCTTTTGGAGTTGAGGTTGAAGTTAAAAAATACCTATCTTGAAACATGGAATCTATCAATGCATTTTTCAAATATAAAGTTGCACGAAGGTTGGTTGTCATAGAATTTGTGCTGACTTACCTCTATTTTCTATATAATTTCTTTCCTTTTTTCTACAGCTTTACTCCTGAAACCTTCTTCCGGGTTAATTATTTGATACAAACCCTGTTAACGATGTATATCTGGTGGGCTTTCCGCAAGGCTTTGAAAGAAAAATTCCATATTCGAAGTATGGACGGGTTTTTCATAACTCTGATTCTGATCATTGGTGTAGTGCAGCTTTCCTATTTTTTTCAACTGAATACTTATCTGCCTGAGGTGTTGAGCAAATTCAGCTCGCTCGCATACAGCGCCATTTTTATCGCTTTCGCCTTAAAGCTCTTCAGTATTCCTGAAGAGTTTTATGGATTAAAAAAGCCGATTGTATATAGTTTAATAGCTATTTATATTCTTACAATTCCTTATGCATTGATTGGGCAAATTTTTGAATACCGGATGCTTTTTAACTCCCTGCAAATTGGGGGTTTTGTTGCCGGGCTAATGAATACCATCTATATGGTGCGTTTTTTTAGGGCGGTGGAAAATGATTCTGATAAACAGGTGGTTGACCCGCTGGAAGAGATGATTGAGGAGATTGGGGAAGAAGAGTAATAATTCAGGCAATAAAAAAAGAGGCAGCCAAAAGCCACCTCCATCTAATTCGAATTTACCCAATTTTAAACGTAGCATTTGCATGCTATACATTATCTACGTACAGCAGGGGTATTTATTATTCTTTCGATAAATTTTGGTGGAAAAAACACC
>JAGQVA010000823.1 GCA_020438265.1 Bacteroidota bacterium | reverse complement strand
CAATGAACTTCCTGTTTATTATATGATCTCCTGTTTCTGGGAAGGACAGGAAGGGAGTTTTCTCCTGTGGTGTTTCTGGCATTCTATTCTGGGCGGGATGCTCCTGTTTAATAAAGGGCCGTGGAGGAATCTGGTGATTGCTGTAATTGCCTCGATAGAATTGATCCTGAGTTCCATGTTATTGGGGGTTTACATCAATGCTTCATGGATCAGTGGAATTTTCCTGCTGATGGTCATACTTCCCGGTGTGTATATGGGAATGCAATATTTCAACCGTCGCAACGAATTACCGATGAATGGCATTTTTCATCTGGCTTCGGGTTTTATGGCAGCAGGATTTGCCATTTTATTATTTCGTGGACAGTTGGGTGCAGGAGCCAATTACATCCTGTTGGGCTTGCCCAATAGTCTTGATTCAACGGTATTTTTCCTCTTTGGTAAATTTGTTTTGGCTTATGCTATTGGATATTTGATTTATCTGTATCAGATATCCAAAACGGATCAGGTGCCGATTATTGAGATTCTTTCAGGCGCTGTTTTGATAGGGATTGTTATGGTCGGTATGGGAACCGAACCCGGTCTTTGGAAACTGGGAAGTTCGCCATTTACGCTTTTAAAATCTGTTTTCCCCGATGAAGCTGTATATACTCAGAATCCTGATTTTATTCCCTCCAATGGTAATGGGCTGAGTCCATTATTGCAAAATTACTGGATGGTGATTCACCCTCCGACATTGTTTCTTGGTTTTGCCGCTACTGTTGTGCCTTTTGCCTTTGTCATTGCAGGATTGATAAAAGGACAGTATCATCAGTGGATTAAACCTGCTTTGCCCTGGATGGCTTTTTCAGTAATGATCCTGGGCGTTGGAATTATCATGGGAGGATATTGGGCGTATGAAACCCTGAACTTTGGTGGTTACTGGAATTGGGACCCTGTGGAAAATTCATCCCTGGTTCCGTGGTTGTGTGGAGTGGCTTCTTTGCATGCCATGCTCATTTACCGCAAAACCAAAGCCTATCTGAAGCTGACCATGCTGATGATCATTGGTACCTTCCTTTTGGTTTTATACAGTACCTTCCTTACACGAAGTGGAATATTAGGCGAAACCTCTGTTCATACCTTTACCGATCTTGGACTTTCCGGCCAGTTATTGGTGCTTGTACTTTCTTATGTGGGGCTGGTGTTTGTGTTGATGTTGTTTCGCTGGAATAAAATTCCTCAGCGGGCAGACGAAAGCAGTGTCTGGTCTGCGGAATTTATGCTTTTTACAGGAACACTGGTTTTCCTCTTTTCAAGTCTTGTAATTGCATTTTCTACCTCTCTGCCGGTTTTTAATAATCTGTTTGGTTCCAATCTGGCACCACCGGCAGACATACAGGAGTTTTATTATACATGGAATGTATGGTTTGCCATTCTCTTTGGAATACTTTCTGGTCTGGGGCAGTTTTTATGGTGGAAAATTTCCCGTAAAAAATCCGTTTCCGAAGCATTATTTATTCCTTTCCTGCTAACCATGATCTCCGGAAGCGGGATTATCATTGGTCTGGCCTTAAATGGGATGGACTTTGCCTATGACAAAGAATTTGCAGAAATGATATCTGCCAGCCAACTGGATCAGTTGGGTTCTATTGGCAAATTATTCGCATACCTCAAATATGGGATTCTTACCGTTGCTGATGAATTGCTGTTGTTTTCTGCTCTGTTTGCGATTTTTTCCAATAGTCATGTATTGATTCATCTGCTTCGCAAAAACCGAAAGGGATTGAAGGTGATGGGGGGAACGATTGTTCATATCGGATTTGCTCTGATGCTGGTGGGAATGTTATTTTCTTCCGGATATGACAGAGTGATTTCTAAAAATCTCAGACCCCAGGATTTGGCTCAGTTTCCCGAAGAAGAACGAAACGATAATGTGGCTCTCGTAAAAAATGGCGAGAATTATATTGAAGGATTCAAAGTAAAATATACAGGTAAAAAGATTGCAGAAGCCCCCATTTCCAATCTTCATGTGATCGAAGAAACAGCCTTCAGGTTCAAAGCCCGTTTTGATGATGTTTCCGGAGAGCGATTTGCTATTGTGCAGGAAAGAATTCCGTTTTTAGCTCCCGAAGATCAGGAAAAACTCAGGGTTCATGCTCAGGCGCAGGCGGGTCAGTTGGATCCTGATCAGGAACCTGTAGGTGAGTTAAATCTGGATTTATTAGAAAAACAACTCAACCAGGATATTCTCAGTTTTAACCCCAAACTGATCAATAACCGCACCCTTTACGGAATCGAATTTGAAACCTATCCCGATGGGAAAGACAATTTTGTTCTTTATCCCGAAGCCGAAGTCAATGAAGACATGGGAGGAATTACCTCGCATCCGGCGCGTAAAATCTACTGGGACAGAGACATTTATGTGTATACCAGCAGCCTGCCCAAACCGGAAGCTGAAGAACCACAATTCCACAGTTTTGGGATCAAAATTGGTGATACGGTCAGAATTGGGGAGTCTGTTCTCATGCTTCAGGAGCTCCAAAATTTATCCAGTCGCGATGATCTGAAAGACTTTGATATTGCAGCCGCAGCGCATATCATGATTACCACTCCGAGAGATACGTTTATGACCAATCCGATCTATGTGATTAAAGGAAACCGCCCTGGAATGATTAGTTCTCACATCGAACAACTGGGTATGGACCTTGCATTTGTGGGGATTACCCCGGGAGAAGATCTGATTCACATTCAGGTACGGCAGGTAGATCCGCGCTCCGATTTTGTAATCATTAAAGCGATCAGTAAGCCGTTTATCAATCTGCTTTGGCTGGGAACCTTTATTCTGGTTGCCGGATTTTTGGTGTCTATTTATAGAAGAATTGGAGAAAATCGAGTGAAATAGAGGTTTTAGCAAAAGACCTGAAAATCAACACGGAGGCACAGAGACACGGAAGACTTTTACTAAAATACT
>JAGQVA010000822.1 GCA_020438265.1 Bacteroidota bacterium | reverse complement strand
ATATGGCCAATTCTTTACTTCGCAGAATAAACAAATTCTCACTTATCTGGGTTTTGCTTGGTCTGATCCCGTCATCACTTTTTTCTCAAGTGCAATCAGTACACAAACGGGTAGAAAAGAATCATACCAACTATTCCGGGACCTCTTCTATTATTCTCCAAAAAAAAGAGAGAGCTGAAGGAAAATATCAAAGTGGGTATTCTCAACCTCAGACAGAGGCCATGTGGGATATCCAATTTGCATGGCGACCTGCCGATTCGACCATGGAAATTGATGATAATTCAACCCTGGCCGGAGCAGTTTGGACAGGGACAGAGTTCTGGTTGTCCTCATGGACCTCTGATACCATGGTCAGGATAGGTGAAAACGGGTCTTTCATGGGTATTGAGACGATTTCGGGAATTCAAAATGTGAGAGGACTAACCTGGACCGGGAGCCTGATTTACGCAGCTAATAACAGTGTAGAGTTGAAAGGGTTTGATCCACAAACCAAACAACTGGTCGACAGCATTGAGATTAGCGGACCTGAAACGTATCGTTTTGCAGCTTATGATTCACTCGCTGACAACGGGAATGGAGGATTTTATGTTGGAAATTTTGGAACAGATATTTACCTGATTGATACTTTGGGACAAAAAATTGATACGATTCCTTTTTCTGTGCACGGCCGAAATACCATTTATGGTGCTGTTGTGGATCATGTAAGTCCCGGTGGGCCTTTTCTCTGGGTATTTGATCAACCTGAATTCCCTTCTTATGCTGTCATTTCCCAATTAAAACTTCCCGAAGGAATTTATACAGGTTTCAGCAGAGACGTACAGGGAGATTTAGCTACCGAATTAGGAGCTGCCGGAGGTTTATTTATAGGCCAAAACATCATTCCCGGCAGATTTACTTTAGGAGGAATTTTACAAAATAACCTGGGAAAGGATGTTCTGTTTGGATATGATCTGGAATATATGAGCAGGCAATATGACGCTGGCGTAGTCTCCTTATCTATCAATCAGAGATATACCATTTTTCCGCGCGATCAGGCCAATATCATTTTTCAGGGAGAAGTGTATAACACAGGAAATGACAGCATTCCCAGCCTGGAAATAGATTTGACAGTTGAAAGCGATACAGGTTTGGAGGTATTTTCCCATCAGCAAAATTTCTCTTCTTTGGGTAGTTTTGATGCCGTTTCCTTCGAATCAAACTACTGGAGTCCACCCTACGCCAATCACTTTCTCGCTAAAGTAAAAACAAATATTGATCCTTTATTTGACGAATTTTCAGGAAATGATTCTATCCAGATTCCTGTAGAAATCAGCGATTCTGTTTATGCCAGAGATGACGGACAGATTCTCTTGGGGCTTTCCATTGGATCAACTTCTTCTCAAAAAACCATCATGGGCCAGAGTTTTCAACTCAAGGAGCCAGATTACTTAACTTCGATCACTTTTACGCTGGTCGAACCAGACCCGGGAATGGAAGTCCAGGTAAGCATATTTGGGGTAGATAGCCTTACTGGCCGCCCGGATCAAAACATCTTTTACGGAAGATCAACCACTTATACAATCACTCCTGAAGACGCTCTCAAAGGAGTAACAATCACTCTTCCCATTGATTCTGTGCCGATTTTTCTGCCAAAGGGAGAATTTTTTATCGGAGTCAATCAGCCAGGAGGAAGTAGCCTGTCTCTTGGGCTTACTTTTGACATATTTACTCCTAAAAAAACCTGGGTGAGATCAGCAGCCATTGCTGGCGGGAATTGGGTAAATAATGAGGATCTGCCAGGAAATCCTATTCCCTTTGTTTATGCACTCAGACCCAATCTGGGCCCATGTTTTCCTACATATATGAAAGCTACCATTGAAGTTACCCCTGATAGTGGTTCTGACAACGGATCAGCAAAAGTATTTGCCACGGGAGGTGCGGGGGTGTATTCCTACCTTTGGAATGATCCCTTTACCCAGCAAACTGACTCAGCCCAAAATTTACCGGGAGGATTTACCTATACCTGCGTGATCTCTGATACAAACGGATGTACCATATCAGTCACAACTGATACAATTCCTAAATACATCAAACCAGGATTTAATTCGCTAAGGTTAAAAGACTGGAATATTTACCCGAATCCTTCCAATCAGTACTTTCAGGTGAAGCTCGAATTTCATAAAACGACCAATTACACCCTCCAATTGATGGATTTACAGGGGATAGAAGTGTTTAGGGAAAGTTTTAGCAAACGAATCAATCATTATTCTTCCATTGATGTTTCCAACCTTTCTCCTGGTTTATATATCTTTAGGGTGCATACTTCAGAAGGGAGTATGTTAAAAAAACTCGCAATTACCCCTTAGGGGATTTCATAGTTTTTTTGTAACTTGATAATCATAATTGACGAAAAAGATAGAAAAGTAGGTATTAATGATTAAAAAAATGAAGAATAGCTTCCTTTTTCAAACTTATCTGAAACTGCCTTTATGGGGTAAAGTAGCCGTTCCGGCCATCGCAATCTTTCTGGTAGTTTCTGTTTTTAAAGCCGTTTCATGGGCTTTTTACCTTGGTCTGTTTGCCGTGGCCGCTTATTTCATTCTGAGCGGGTTCCTTTATTTTCAGGACAAAAAGAGAAAATAATTTATTTAATTATAATTACAGGTATGAGCCATCCTTTTGGGATGGCTTTTTTTATGGATAGAAAAAAAGGCAAAATGTTAGCTGTATTACTTTTCTAAACAATTTCGCTACCTATTTTTGTTAATAATGAAAAGATCCTCAAAAAGGTCAATCAGCAGAAATCATGACAGAAAAATTGTTTTCAGAAAAATCAGCTTCTTTTCAATTCCTTGCTTATATCTTTTCCCTAAATCTTCTTTTTCTATTCCTCATTAACTTTAGTCCCTTATTAGCACAGGTTCACAAATTACCTTCAGATGGAGGCAAAGGCGTTCCGGGAAGCATCCCAAAT
>JAGQVA010000821.1 GCA_020438265.1 Bacteroidota bacterium | reverse complement strand
ATTTTCAGGTAAAACCCTCATAGTGCCATAATAAAATCTGTAAACCGATTCAAAATTTCGTATATTCCACCTCTCCATGTAAGGATATATAACAATTTTACGACACCATGCGAACCCTCGCTGCCATAATGTTTACTGACATTGCCGGTTATACGGCTTTGATGCAAAAAGATGAGCAACGTGCCCGCTGGGTTCGCAAAATTCATAGGGAAAATTTTAATACACTTACTGAAAAACACCAGGGGCAAATTCTTCAATATTTTGGAGATGGGACGTTAAGCATATTCCAATCTGCTTATCAGGCCGTACTTTGCGGGGTTGAATTACAACGAGCCTTTCGATCCGATAATTCCATTCCTGTGAGAATCGGGATTCATTTGGGTGAAATCGTTTATGATCAGGAAGAGATTATTGGAGATGCTGTAAATATCGCCGCCAGAATTGAATCTTTGGCTTGCGCGGGCAGTGTCTTGATCTCGGAGAAAATCTATGCTGAAATCGCGAATCGAAATGATATCAGTACCAAATTGCTTGGTGATTTTCACCTGAAAAATGTATTTAATCCCATAAAAGTTTATGCAGTGGCTGAAGAAGGTCTTTATGTACCAGACCGCCATGAACTGAAAGGCAAAGTCGAAAACAAAGAAAAAATTATCAGCCTCCCCTCCTTTCACAATGCTTTTATCGGCCGTGGTTATCAGGTTAGGTCGATTCGTTCTCTCCTTCAACAGGAAAATTCTCGTCTGGTTACGATTCTTGGTCCGGGAGGAATGGGCAAAACCCGTCTTTCTGCTAAGTTAGGCGAAGTGTTGGCAGAAGAATTTGAACATGGGGTATGTTTTGTTCCTTTGGATGCAGTTGTTGATTACCAGCAAGTGCCCAGACATATTGGAATCCAACTTGGACTGAAGGAAAGCCCTCATGATACCTGGATCGACGTTATTATTGATTTTCTTAAAGATAAACACCTGCTATTAATCCTTGATAATCTGGAGCAAATTTTGGAGGCTTCTACCTTTGTCAGTCAGATTTTACAAGGTTGTGGTCAAATAAAAATATTGGCAACGAGTCGGGAAATTCTGGAATTGGCAGAAGAGATTGAGTTCGCCCTGGACGCACTGAACCGCCCCAATCCCAGACTCTTTCCGGAACCCAAAGACTTGCTGAAGTTTGAGGCAATTCATTTGTTTGTGCAGCAAGCTCAGTTTTCCGCTCCCAATTTTCAGATCGATAAAGACAATGCAGAGGCGGTGGTAAAGATTTGTGATTTATTAGAGGGATTGCCTTTGCCTATTGTATTGGCAGCTGCAAGGATAAAGCTATTTTCTCCGGAAGTGATCTTCCAAAAATTAAGCAGTAGTAATAACCTGCTCAAGACCAGAGCCAAAAATGTGGCTCAGCGCCATCAAACGATCAGGAATACGGTTGAATGGAGTTATGATTTATTAGATCCGGAAGAACAGGAACTATTTCAAAGAATTTCCCTTTTTCGTGGTGGATTTACCCTTGATTCTCTGGAGGCAATCTTTCCTGAAGCTGATTCCCTGGAGATTGTGGAGTCTTTTCTCAACAAAAGTTTGATAATAAAAGATAAAGAGGTTGCACTTATTCCCCGATTTCGGATGTTAAAATTAATCCGGGATTACGGTTTGGAGCAGTTAGAGAAAAACCCTGAAAGAGACCTTTGTTTTGAAGAATTTGCCAACTTCTTTATGGACTTTGCTGAAGAAGCAACGGAAAAACTCCGCAGTTCAGAACAGGTACAATGGATGGCCTTAATTGACGCAGAATACCCAAATATCTCTGAATCAATGGAATGGCTCATCAATCACAAATCCGAATGTGCTGCCAAAATGGGAGCGGGTTTTTGGGTTTTCCACCTGAACAGAGGATTTTTGAGAGAAGGGTTAAATATGCTCGAAACACTGCTTGACTTACAGATTAAGGATAAAACAATTACTGCAAAATTGTTGGAAGGGACTGGTTCTCTCTCACATAACCTGGGAAATTATTCACAAGCGAAAGAATATTTTGAACGTTCACTTGATTTGAATGAAAGTTTTGAGAATAAGGCCGAAATTGCCAAAGCCATTAATAATCTTAGCTGGGCGGAATGGAGAATCGGAAATTATGATTTGACCGTTTCCTACGCAGAAAAAGCGTATGAGATTTTCCTTGAATTAGGAGATGAAATTGGACAGGCGAAGTCCCAAAATAATATTGCCTGGACTTTTCATTACAGGGGGCTGTTTGAGGAAGCTGTTGATCTACAAAGGAAAGTACTGGCCATTCATAAAAGATCAAAAAATCGGCGTGGAATTGCTTTTGCGAAGGCATGTCTAAGTAGGGCTTTGTTAAAATTTGGCGAAACTGTAGAGGCTGAACAATTGATCACACAGGCTGTTGAAGTTTTTGGCGAATTAAAAAATCAGCAGTTACTGGCATTTTCCTATCTGATTAAAGCCGAATTAGACTACGAAATTGAAAACTATGAATCGGCTAAAGAGATTTTGTGTAATCATTGCCTGACGAACTTTGAAAAAATCGGAGATATATGGGGAATCGCTACAACCCATCATCACCTGGGAGAAATATATCTTAAAGAAAAGCAGGCCGAACCTGCGAAATCCCATTTGAATCAGGCTCTGGAATTGTTTCAAAATGCATCTGACAAATTTGGTGAAGCTGCTACCTTTCTTGGTCTTGGCAAACTGTATAGGCTGGAGAATGACCATTTAGCTGCTGAAGACTTTCTTCAAAAAGGTCTGAAGTCAGCCAAACAAATGGGAGCTAATGAGCTGTTAAAGGGGGTAGATCAGCAACATAAGCTTGTGGTTCAGCCAGAATCCTCATCTGATTCCAAAGAACCTTTGTTTGTTCAGCAAATTCGTCAGATCATAGAAACCAATATCGCTAATCATGATTTCTCAGTTCCAGATCTGTGTAAAGAAATCG
>JAGQVA010000820.1 GCA_020438265.1 Bacteroidota bacterium | reverse complement strand
GGTTTTAACCCGGGGAAATAATGAAACAAAAAATTATTCAACCTCCTCCTCAAAGTCATCCAGGGTAAGTTTCATTTTTCCAATCCAATCATTCCAGATCCGGTTTTCGAGATATAGAAAGGCGAACAGCGTACCAACCATTCCTCCCAGAATAAGGTAACTCCCTGAAGCATAATCAATATTCGTCAGGAAAAAGCCAAACAAAGAGGCTCCAAAGAGAAAAGTAACCAGGACGGATGAAAACTGAATGCGCTTTAGTTGCGAGTAAAAGCTTGATAATGAAGACTTAAGAGTGCCCTTCTTAATAGGATTGTATATGGTAAGGAAGCCTAATAAATCATTTAATATATAAACGATAATGGCACTAACGAGTACAAGATTTACCCAGAAAGGTTTTTGATCTCCATCAAAAGCATCGTAGTAAACAAGTAGAAATGCGGTAAGTAAAATGGCCTCGATAATCAGTTTGACCCTGATACGCCGGAGTTGAGGATGATTCTTAATCCGGGACATTTGCCATAACTCATCCTGACTTTTCTGTTTTCCTGTGGACTGATCCCACGTATTTTTCATTTCATTAAAATCCATAATTCTTCAGGTTAATAATTTCTTAAGTTTTTCTTTAATGCGGTTCATGCGAACTGCTACATAATTTTCACTGATCCCGGTGATCTCACCAATTTCCCGATAGGAAAAATCTTCCAGATACAGAGCAATAATGGCTCTTTCAGCCTGATTCAGTTTTCTGATTGCCAGGAAAAGGCGTTCTTCATTTTCTGAAGTTTGTTTGTCAGATGATTGTGGGAGATCAGCGGGAATCTTGCTTTCAGAATCCAGTGAAATACTCTTTTTCCTAAAGGCTGCAAGGGCAGTATTTAAAGCGATGCTATACAACCAGGTGCTGACTTTGGCTTCCTTGCGAAATGTCGGCCAGGCCTTCCAGAGTTGCAGGACAATCTCCTGAAACAAATCTTCCTGATCTTCCCGGGAATCGCGATACATTCGGCAGACCTTGTGAATCATATTCTGATGTTGATCAATAATCTGTAAAAAGTCGCTTTTCACTATTTCCCCGGTTTATTAAAATGAGAAACCCACTTCAGATTTTTGAATAGAAGTACTGGCTTTTGCTTGTTTTTAATTTGAAAAGAGAATATTTGATTTACCATTTTCATAAGACAACCTTTCGTATTTTTATTGATAGGTTGTTGGGAAGGGCAAAAACCTTACACAGCGAGGGAATTTTTTTATGATCCAGGAGTCTTTAAATCAGTCCTCTTTGATAAATGTCCTCAAATTTTACCTTAAGCAAATTAATCAGTTCCTGGTCCATAAACTCATAATCGTCAGGAATGTAGAGGCAGACAATTTTTTTTGACTGGTAAATGGGATAATACTTATTCCTGATAAAATTGCGATGTGCTTTTTCCATAACTACAATCGAATCAGCCCAATTGAGAAGTTCTTCAGTAATCGTAACGGCAGCCGTAGGATGAGTACCTGCCGAGCGCACTTCAAATCGATCATCATTCTGATAAATCTGATGAGCGGTTGCACTCCGCATTTTGTTAATGGTACATACGAAGAGAATCTTCTTTTTCATGTATTAGCTCCATTTCCGTAAAACTTCGCCAGTAGGCATTACATCAAGATGCTCAATTTTGGTTAACCGCTTCAATAAGCCATCAAGATAACCCGTACTCACCGGTCCCCACCCTTCATTATCCAATCCATGTAAATTCAGAATCAACCAGCCGCCTTCGCTTTGAAGAAATGTATTCACTTCCTGCTCTGTATAATTATCGCAAAAACCGGGGCCATACCCCCAGCATCCCAGTCTCTGAGAGGCATCATTCACTGGAATGGGATTAACCTTTTTATCTTTGAGGAGTAACCAACCACCAGTTCTCACCGCCTTAACTTTTTGCATAGCATAATCTTCCAATTCAGTAGTCGAGGCATTATACGCAAAATTATAAACTGCATTTTCAGAAGAATATCCTTCCAGGTGCTTTTCAAAATAAGCGAGGCATTTGTCAATATTTCTTTTGGCTTTTTTTACGGGAATTTGTGTCAGGTTCAAATGTTTCCAGGTGTGCGGCATAATTTCATGGCCTCTTTGTTTGAGGGTATTCCAGTCGTCAAAATTCCCCAAAATTTCGCGAGGCATCCATTGTGGGTCAGTGTTAAAGCTTTTGAAATGGCCCGTAGCAATCACATTGAGACACGCTTTCAGGCCGTAGTTTTCGTGAATTTCAGCGATCCTGTAGAAAGATTTTTTGAAGCCGTCGTCGAAGCTGAGGGTGAGAATGTGGGTTTTGTTCTCTGAAAAAGGAAAACGACTTAAGGCTGCTCCTGTTCCCAGTGCGATAGATTTTTTGAGGAAATTTCGGCGGTTTATCATGAGGAATAAAATTATAATCAGAGTCCTCAATATACTAACTTAAATTGGGGGTTCTCGCAATGTGGATATAGCAAATGTAACTCACGCAGAGATCGCAGAGAAAATCTATATACCTCTGCGTGCTCTGCGATCTCCGCGTGAAAAACTATTTCCCTAAATAGCCATCAAAACAGGTTCATCCATCCGGTTTCTCCGATCAAATATCTTTTTAATATGATCATATTTTCCATTGAAAAACGGACAGGAAGAAATACAGATGCTGCAATTTTTTGAAAAAGCCGGCGCACACTTTTCCCGATCTATAAACTGCGGATACCCATCTTCCAGGGTTTTGGTTTCTTCGTAAATAGCTTGTCCAGGACATTTCTTGATACAGTGATTACAGGTTTCACAAAAATCGCGCACCCATAAATGTTCATTGTCTTCTATGCGAGTCTGAGGCAGATTTTCTATATCTACAAAGATAGCGGCAAGGCGTTGTGAAGGACCAAATTCAGGGGTGATCAACAGACCATTTTTCCCGACTGCTCCCAGGCCCGCTTGCTGAGCAATAG
>JAGQVA010000819.1 GCA_020438265.1 Bacteroidota bacterium | reverse complement strand
CCCAGACTTTCAAATCCACCCCATTTGCTTCCATTCCACCATTTGTGATAAAGGGCTTTGTCCATTCCTGTGACAAATATATCAATGCGGTTAGAGCTCCAGCAAGTAGCACTTATTTTTGAGTTTGCTGGAATCACTCCTCCCAAACTTTCAAATCCGCCCCATTTTCCATTCCACCACTTATGATATACTGCCCCGTCAGTTCCTCTTGCAAAAATATCCAGGCGGCCAGATCCCCATGAGACTGCTTCCGGGTCTGAGGTTAAGACACCACCAAGGTTCTCCCAACCTCCCCATTTGCTCCCGTCCCACCATTTGTGGTGCATCGCATTATTGGTTCCTCTTACGAATAAGTCAATGCGATTTGTTCCCCAACAAACTCCTGAGATACCCGCTCCGACGGGAATTTGTCCGCCCAGGCTTTCCCAACTTCCCCATTTTCCACCCCACCATTGATGCCAGACTGCTCCGTCCGTACCTCTTGCAAATATGTCCAGTCGATTCGGACCCCAGGAAACAACTTCCGGATCTGAAGTCAAGGTTCCTCCAAGGTTCTCCCAACCGCCCCACTTGCTTCCGTCCCACCATTTGTGATGGAGGGCATTATTGGTTCCTCTCACGAACAGGTCGATACGATTAGGTCCCCAACATACTGCTCCGATTTCCGAGTTTTCCGGTATTTGTCCGCCGAGACTTTCCCAGCCACCCCATTTGTTTCCATTCCACCATTTGTGATAAACAGCACCGTCTGTGCCTCTGGCAAATATATCAAGGCGATTGGGACCCCATGAGACAATAGTCGGTCTGTTAGTGAGAATACCTCCCAGATTTGTGAATTTGGGCGCTTTGCAGGGACCAGACCCATAGAGACTATTGATGGCTGAGACATCTTTAGTGCTCATGGCAGTCCGCTGGCCAATCACTGTAGAACTGGTTCCCGGAGGCATTTTGATACTGATAGTTGGCTGGCCATTCTTGGAAAATGCTGTAGCACCATAGTGCATGATTGATCCGTAGTCATAAGTTCCGATATCTGTTCCATCTGAGACATGTTTGTCGAAGTTATGAGACTTTCCATCTTCAATATTGGCCCAGTTAATGGTAATATAGTTATCCCTGTCTTCTCTTGATTGCTCATGCCAGAGACCTGCAGCATGAATAATTTCGTGAGCAATACTACCTTTGCTACACCCTGTACTAATGACAATATCCTGTCGACCTCCTTGTTTTCCTACATAAGAACTACATCCTCCACCGCTGACAAACTGGATATAGTCTGTTTGATTGGTTCGGGGAACAAGACAAAGATTGGTTTTGGAAGCAACGTGATCGATTGCCCATTGAATATCCGAGGTTTTGGCATGGCCACTCGTTATTACATACGGAATTGTACTATTAGGCCACCGATAGTTATTTCCACTTACAGCTACGGCGTTATTCCCCTGGAATTCTACCATAGATCCCAGGATAATGTCACCTTCAAGGATGGCCAGGCCATCGATTTCTTCAACCTTTAGGGTTTGCGCTACCGTCGAATTTGGAAGTTTTAATGTAATTTCCTTTACAACTCCACGCTTGGAAAGATTAAATCTCTCCTGAGCCTGGGTAAGATGCCCCATTAACAGATACACCGTTAGGCACCCTGCGACAGCAAATAGGTTCTTCATGTTATTTGAATTAATTTCTGAAAGCCAGAATTGAGCTGATAACGTCCTCTCTGGCTTCGATATTTGACGTGTTCAGTTCCATAACATGAATTATTTTTTCACTATTTTTTAAGATATTTTTTATGCTAATCAGAGTTGGAAACAAAGGCAATCTTTTTCCCATCAGGAGACCAGCTCGGTACATTTATAGTACCCTGACCACCGTAAAGATAAGCAATTACCTTAGGCTCTCCTCCCTCTATAGACATGAGCCGAATCATCACTCTTTTATAAAACGGATGATCAGCTGAATCCACAGTTTCCGGAAAGGAAAGAAATACAATCCATTTATTATCTGGAGAAATGTGGGGAAACCAGTCCTGATATTTGTCAAAGGTCAGTTGTTTGGGATTACTGCCGTTAGCTTCCATTCGCCACAACTGCATGGTGCCAGTCCGGTTGGAGTTGAAATAAATGTATTTTCCGTCGGGAGAAATTTCTGGCCCATCATCAAGTCCGGGTGTATCGGTTAGCTGTTTTTCGCTGCCGTCTTCTACGGAAACCTGATAAATATCATACTTATCCTTTCTGTTTCCTGTAAAAATCAGATGTTTGCCGTCTGGTGTCCAGCTATGGAAATAGGAAGCCTGTTTACCCGTTTTCGTAACTTGTCGGGGAGAATCACTTCCTTCGAGTGGCATGACAAATATGGTCGAATTACCATTATTCTCTGCATGGTGATGACTTAATCCAATCATTTTTCCATCAAAGGAAATGACGTGGTCGTTATTATTATTGGTCGCAAAACCGGTATTGACTAATTCCACTTTTTCAGACTGAAGATCATAACTATAAACCATTCCATTGGAATTATAAATCAAACGATCATCGTTTGTCCAGTTGGGAGCCTGAAGAGAATGCGCCGAAGTAAACAACACTTTCCGATTGCCGGTTTCCATGTCCATCACTTCCATTCGACTGCCTATATAATCGCGGTAAGGGCGGAAATCGTCTGGTGCGGATTTGACAATTCTCACATTGCTAAAACGGGCTTTTTCAACTTTATCCGGATTATGAGAACATATATAAAGCCCCACAAAAACCTCATTTCTGAGATTCATATCTGTAAGTTTTACTTCCGTAAAAAGCTTGCCGTATTTGGCGGTAGACATGATGTAGGTATTGCCTTTTCGTTCCAGTTGAATAATATTAGGCTCCATATCCGCAGATTCAAGGGACTCTGTTTTACCTCCTTCTTCCCTGCGAAATTGTAAGGCGGTTGTTCCATCACCATGTACAGTTGCATTTACATGG
>JAGQVA010000080.1 GCA_020438265.1 Bacteroidota bacterium | reverse complement strand
GGTTAGTTATTATCTGGATATTTGGGGAATGGTGTTGTGGGGAGTTGTGGGGATGGGATTAGGCTGAAACCACCAGTCATCTTCCATCCAGTCTGCACTTCGGTCGTGGTTAATATCAATCATCGCTTCGGGGAAACGACTCCGTCGATATTAGGAGCCGTTCCCCAGGGAATTTCAATAGTGGGTTGTGTGTAGGATACGTTGAGAAAAGTAGAAAGAGAAATAATAAATCAGTCGTGATAATCACTATTGTTTAATCCATTTTTTCCGACCAATCTGATCTCCGATTCTCAGTTCGACGATATACAAACCAGCTGATAAATCAGGAAGATCCAGGGTAAGTCGTGAGGATGGTGCCATTTTTCTGGTTATCACCCTGCGACCACTCATATCGACGACAGATATGATAGGCGTGCTGCTCGGAATCTCTGAAAGCTCTAAAATGAGTAATTCTGCCCCAGGATTAGGATAGACGTTAAAAACAGCTGGTTTTACAGGTGGCTGAATACTGGTAAGCACCTGTTCACATGAGAAATTTTGTTGGTTGTAAAAGTCTGTGATGTGGGCGGTATAGGATTTTAGCAAGTTCACATTTGACAAATGATTTCCAGTGGTATCTCTGGCGAAAATGAACGCAATATCCATGCAAACAGATGTTCCAGGCTCGAAAAGGAAAGGACCATGACTGGCAATCATCCTTGCATCTGTAGGATCAAAAGCAGCGGTATCAGCGGATGTCCAGCCAGTACTGTCAACAGGGTTTCCCGGGAATACATAACTCGATGAGGTTGCATTGGCGGTTGTATCATAACCAGATCCTCCATAAGTTAAAGGAGAACCATCCTTCCAGTAACTTTGAAGGTAGCCGTAAAATTCTGTTGCAATAACAGGATTTCCAATAGCGGAAAAATCATTTTTGTACATCATTGTACGATCCAGGGACTGGTTAAGGAAGGCTAATCCCTGAGCAGGAGGAGCCATTCCATAACCATATCCTCCACTATTACCATCTGTATTATTTGAATTATAGCCATAGGCCAGGTTCAGGCTGGTATCTGTACCTATCCAGTCATCTCTATAATAACCAATGTCAAAATCTGTCCAAAGCCCCACATAAGTATCATTGATAGTTCCGCCCTGGCGGTTAAATATGTTAAAATTCACGAAAAGGGTTTGGTTTAATGCAGTATCTTCAGGATTGGAGAAAGCATAGGCCAGACCGTGAATTTCCACCCCCAGATTCTGCCCACCGGTTTCGGTATGCACACTTCGTAAATCATTATAGATAAAAAACATGGCTTCATCTCCCCGAATCGCGGGATAGTCTCCCTGAAAAGGGTTGTATATCTGATCCTGATTATGATCTACAAATGGCGCTAATAACCAGGCTTCTCCTTTGGTTGTATCTCCGTGTGCAGGCCAATTGATAATTGCATCGGGCGCCGCATATCCCGGACTGGCCCAATTACTGATATGGTCATCAATTTCGGTTTTACTGATTTTCCATACCCGATCGTATTGGGCATCATAGGCACTGTCATAATTATTGGAAACAGGACCATGCCAATAATCTGTACCACTTTGGCGGTAGGTTTGAGCTGCCATTAATAACGACCCGGTTTCGTCAATTCCTCCTATCCACAGGTTACTGGCATAAATCGTACTTACACCGGAGCCTTTGGGTGCTTCAAAAGATGGATTGCCGTTGGCGTTGCGAAAAAGGTCTCCGGCTGATAATACACTTGCTTTGAGCTCATTAGTCTCCAGGGAATCGGACACTGATTGAGCGACTGCCAAAGAAGACAAAATAATCAGAGAAATGATAAAGGTTAGTTTTTTCATGAGTTTAGGGCTAAAAAAATGACCGGAGACTCCCGGTCCGGCCATTTAGATGTAAAACGTCTCAACATGGTTGCATAATGAAGCATTGTGTTTTACTGTATTCTAAAGGTCTGAATTAATTTTGAGAGCGCATTATTCATTCCTTAAACTCAATTACCCGGGAAAAAATATTTCCGGGAAAAGAATTAAAAGATGAAATCGGCTTATTCGATGTGTATAGGGCGATTTTTGGTAACATTTTAGGGAGCCAATTACACGAAAGCGGGAAAACCAAAATAAAAAAAAGGGACCCTGCCGAAACAAAGTCCCAATCTTCATAATAAAGCACAATAAGTCTTATAATAATCTTTCGATAATCTTATCTGTATCAATGCCTTCTGCTTCTGCGGTAAAGCTGGCCACAATCCGGTGCCTTAAAACAGAAGTCGCCATTTCATTCACTTCCTCAATATCGGGAGAATATTTTCCTTTCAAAAGCGACATAGCCTTTGCTGCCAGAATCAAATATTGAGACGCTCTTGGACCTGCTCCCCAGGTAATCAATTCTTTAATCGAATCGGGTGCATGTGGCGTATTTATACGGGTTTTGTTAACGAGATTAACCGCATGAGAAACCACATTATCCGTAACTGGTACTTGTCTTACCAGTTTCTGGAAATACATAATTTCTTCCTGAGAAATAATGGTGCTGATTTCCGGAACGACATTACTGGTTGTGCGTTTCACAATTTCAATTTCTTCTTCAATAGAAGGATAGTCAACCCGAATGTTAAACATAAAACGGTCTAACTGAGCTTCGGGAAGGGGATAAGTACCTTCCTGTTCGATCGGGTTTTGGGTAGCCAGTACAAAAAATGGTTCACTCAGTTTATGAGTTTCTCCGGCAATGGTTACCTTTTTTTCCTGCATGGCTTCCAACAAAGCCGCCTGTGTTTTCGGAGGGGTACGGTTGATCTCGTCTGCCAGGATAATATTGGCGAAAACGGGCCCTTTGATGAATTTGAAATGCTTTTTATTGGTGTCTTCATCAATTTCCAGAATCTCGGTACCCAGAATATCACCCGGCATAAGATCCGGTGTAAACTGAATGCGGCTGAACTTCAGGTCCAACGCTTCTGCAATTGTGCTGATCAATAAGGTTTTTGCCAGTCCGGGCACCCCAACGAGGAGTGTATGCCCCTTACAAAACAGAGCAATCAGTAATTTTTCAATTACATCTTCCTGCCCAATAATAACCTTACCTATTTCGTCTTTTAAATCCTGATACTTTTGGGCGAGTGCGTCTGCGGCCTCTACCTCCGTCTTATATTTCTGCATGTTATTCTACCCAATTTTTAAGTGCGTTTAAACATTCGGTGGGTTTGATGTCAATATAGATATTTTTCTTTGCTGATTGCAACCATTTATCAAAAATCTCGGCCTGTTTATTTTGCAAAGCTGCATTTCTGATCTTTTGATAGTCATCCTTCAGGTTTGGGGTATGGGGTGGAATTTTGTTTTTCAGATAAATAACATGAAAAGCTCTGCTTCCATCAGGCTGACTTAGCTCCATAGGTTTGGAGTAAGTGCCTGGTTCCATTTCGTCAATTTTGAAGTATAGATCCGCGTCCAGGGCATCCATCGACATCTGCAACTCATTCGTCTGAGGATTGGAAATACAGCCTCCACAGTGTTTGGTTCCTCTGTCAGAGGAATAAATGATAGCCGCCTGCTCAAACGTCAGGGAATCAGAATGTACCAGTTCCATAATTTTATTGAGTGAATCTATGGCAATAGAATCACCATTAGAACTATAACTAAGGCGAATCAGTATGTGACTGGCATTCAACATTTCACCACGTTTGTCATGAAGTTTGATGATATGATACCCGAAATCAGTTTTAAAAGGCTTGGAAACTTCGCCGACCCGCATTTGATAAACAACTCCTTCAAATTCCGGTACCATTGCACCTCGTCCAAACCAACCCAGACTACCTCCTCTTTCCTTTCCTCCGGGCTCCATGGTATACTGCCTGGCGACTTCTTTAAAATCCTGTCCGTCTTCAACAACCTTTCTGCGGGCTTCTTTCAGTAACTCAATCGCTTTCTCTTCACTTTCCTTGGAATAGGGCGGAGTAATAACAATGTGATTCAATTGAACTTCTGCGGGCAACAGACCGAGGCTATCTTTGGGGATGAGTTTGTAAAACTGTTTAACCTCTTTAGGGGTTACCGCAGCATCGGTAAGCATCGTACTTCGCATACGATCAATGAGCAATTCGTCGCGAATATCATCCCGGATATCAGCCTGAAACTGTTCGACAGACTTGCCATAGATTTCAACCAGTTTCTCGGCTCCTCCCATTTGCTCAATCATAAAGGTAACCCGTCGGGTAACTTCAATGGAAACTTCCGCCTCCGATACTTCAATACTATCCTGGCGCGCTTTGTTTAAAAGGAGTTTGTTCACGATCAGGTTATCCATCACCTGACAACGCAGAGTACCATCATCTTTCTGGCCATTAATGACCATATAGTTGAATTGGTTGTCGACATCTGATTCAAGAATAATATCTTCCCCAATTACGGAAACGATTTTATCCAGAGTCTGCGAAAAGGAATAGTTCCATGTCAATAATGGAACCCATAAAAACATTCTAATTATGATATTTTTTTTCATGTTGGTAAAGTTTGAACCGGGTCTGAAGCTAAAAACTAATGACAAAAGGCTAAAAGCTAATGGCTAAGGACTAACAATCACTTTTTTAGCTGCTTTAGCCTGTTGAATCAGATCGGTTTCAGTTTTTTCAATCAGCGTATTTTTCAGCTGGTTTCGGAGGATGTTTTCGATTCGATCTCTCACCAAAGAAAGTGGCATAATATCACCTGCATTTACGTCATCGATCAAACGGAAAAAATCGTAATACGTCGTGTCTCCTTCATTATGCTGATAAGGATAAGTGGTCGATTTTGATGCTCTTCGGATGTTTCCAAAATAAAATCCATCAGAAATCCGGGTCAGTTCAGCCTCTGGGACATAAGTACTGTCAAGCAGGTATTCTTCTGCATTTTCTTTCGACCATTCGACCAGCTCATCAATTTTTTCGCGATCCTGACTTTGCATAAGGTTCACTAAATTGTATTGCTTGGCCAGTTTGGTTTTTACATAAAAATACTGATAATACGGTTCGCCACTTACAAATTTTTCCGGGTATTTATTGTAATAATTGCGAATATCAGCCTCGGAAACCTCTAAACGATCACTTTTATCTTCAATTAACCAGGAAGCAAATTCATGCTCCATCAATTTGTATTCATAGGCCTTGAGTTTATACTTGATTTTATTGTCCAATTGACTTACTTCTTTTAATGCGGCCTCTCTAATTACCTGAGATTCTACCCATTCGTCAATATATTTTTGAGCAAATAGAGTACTGTCCCCCGTTGACAGTGAATCAGGAATAAAGAAGTCAATTTCTTCACGTAAAAGGACCTCCTGGTTATATTTGGCAATAATATCCTCTTTAGCCGGACGCCCTTGATTTTGATTACAGCCTGAAATCAGGCCATACAAAACCAAGACGACCAGTGAATAAAAAAGGTTGTTTTTACTTGAACAAGTCAGAAAACACAGATTCATCAATTTTAACTGGATATTTATTCGCGAGTTCTTCCAGCCATTCTTTTTCAAGATAATCCTGATATTTGGTAATCGCCTGTGATTTTACTTTTTCAAAAGGCTGTATACCAGCTGGAAATTTATTTTCAATGACTAAAATTCTATGATACGAGCTCTGTTTCAGAATATCAGATTTTGCACCTGCCGGTTGATCAAATAAGCCTGCCGGAATGTCGTCTTTTTCTTTCTCATAAGTCTGACGAGTGATGCTTAGTTTTAACGAAGAATTTTCATTGATTTCAGCCTCAATTTCAGACTCGTTCTTCCCTTCATTCAACAGAAAATCCACTCTGTTTATTGCTCCCAAATCACTGGAACGATACTCTATCACATCAATGGTTTCTTCAGCTCTAAATTCTTCTTTATGTTCCTCATAATACTTCTTCAGCCCGGTAGTGTCTTCCACTTTTTTTCTTTCTTCCATACTTTTTGCTCCATTAAAGTAAAAAGCAGGATTCCATCACGATACTCTTTTAACAAATAACGGAACTCAGGATTCTTCTTCGGAAGCTGATCCTCTTCGTATTTGAGCAGTTCTTGTTCCAAATATGTATCCAGAATCTCATTTGCTGCCTGAGCGGGCGTTTTTCCTACCCGACGGGACCGTGTGCGCTGATAATAATTGGTATAATCCTGAATGGTTTTGCTGTAATCCTGATTGAGTGTGAACAGTTTTTGACTCAGAACTTCCTCATTTTCAGGGGATGACTTCCAGGTTCCACGAGCGAATGTTTCATCCAATTGCCCGACAAAGGTGTTAAAGCCTTCCTGGTTCAACTCAAACTGATTTTCTTTTTTGATCTTTTTAATCAGCGCCTGACGACTAATCTGGCTACGGGTATCTCTGGAAATTCTCTGTTTCAGCATAGGTTTGGACTCTTCAAAAGAAGCGAGTTTTTCAACCTCCGTAACTTTGAGAATATGCCAGCCATAATGGGTGGTAAATGGTTTGGAAACTTCTCCTTCTTCAAGCTTCAATTTCAGCATTTCCATTTCGGGAAGCAGACGGGTCATTCCCAGGTCTCCCCCTTTTGGTGCAGAAGTAGGATCGTCGGAATACTGACTGGCCAGCTGGGCAAAATCCGCTCCTTCCTGGAGCTTCTTGTAAATTTCTTCAATCTTGGCTTTCGCTTGTTCTTCCGTTTTTGCACTGTAGCGATCTCCAACCCGGACAATAATATGAGCAACTCTCTTTTTCCCCGGAGATTTTATTCTGTCTGCTACATAAACAAGATGATATCCAAAACGGGTTCTGACAGGCATGGAAACCTCACCCACAGGGGTTTCATAAGCTGCGTTTTCAAAAGGATATACCATATCGAAAGCGGAAAAATAGCCCAAATCTCCTTTATTGCTTTTGGCAGAAGGGTCATCAGAATATTTTTCAGCCATATAGCCAAAGTCTTTTTTATGCTTCAACACAGAATCCCTGTAGCTCATGGTTTTTTGATAAGCCTTGAGTGTATCTTCCGGACTGGCTGACTGATCCACATTGATCAGCAAGTGACTTGCGTTGACCAGGTAACCAGATCTTTCATAAGCCTCTTTGATGAGTTCCTCTTCTACCTCTTTGGCTGAAAGATAAGGCTGAGCCAGTTGTTTGCGGTAAGAATTAAATTCCTGTTTAAAAGCTGCCGTTGTATCCAGACCTAAAGCTTCCGCCTCAAAAACCTTTCTTTTGAAGTTTACATATAAATCAAGGTATTCCTGAAGTTGTGCAGGGTCGTGTTTTCCTGCTTCTTCTCTTCCTCCATTATTCTTGGCATACACTCTTTCAAATTCGCCCTGGGTAACATTTTCTTTATCAAAAGTCAGGAGCGCAGGTCCTGAATCTTCTTCCGTTTTTGCACCTGCAGTTTTTGCGTCCATGGCAGGTTGGGTAGATTTACAACCCCAAAATAAAATAAGGGCAGAGAGTAAAATGCCAAATATATGCTTAAGTTGAACCATATCTGTTTTTAATTTTGCAGGCCAAATTTAGCAAACCTATAAGAATAAAGAAATTATGTCTTCAATTGAATGCTTTTTTTATTCTAATCGGTAATAATTTCACAATTCAACCCACTAAGAATTGAACTTTTATAACAAAAACCTTTCTTCCCCATGCCACGTTTTTACAGTTTATTCAGTCTATAAAATAACCTTATGAAGGTAACATCAACAAACAACACACAAAATGAAACGAATGATTTTACACTTACTCTGGCTGGCAGCTGTGATTACTGCCATAGAGTTACTTACGCTTCACAGAAATGAAGACCGTCCTTATGAGGGCTGGACAAAAAATTACCTGGAGCAAACAGCCGTTGACTCAGTAATAAAAGAAGAGGCAAGTTTTAGTTATATAAATACCCAGGAAAAAGAAGAAAGCTGCCATGTATGTCCCTGACATGGCAGCTTTCACGTTTTTTGCGACTTAAATGATATCAAGTACAATCAGAAGCGCATGCACAATTGCCACAGTGTATAATAATCCTAACCCTCCTAACCATAACCAGGAACCGATTCCAATTCCCAGTAATGCTAAGACCAAATTGAGCCAAAAACGGTTGGATGGACCATCATCATACAGAAATACAGCAACCGGAGGGATGATAATTGCCAGAATGACATAAATGATGAGCTCCAGTTCGTCCTTTTTCCCTTTTTTGGAGAAAAGGCTTTTAAACATGGCTCTACGCGCTTGTTTTTTTGCTTTTTTGAGCTCTGCCTTATTCATTGTCGCTTCTTCAACAGAAAATTCTGAAGCGTTTTCGGTGGTTACAGTAGCTCTTTGTGCAGAATAACCCACACTCAGGGAAAAAAGAAAAATTAGCAGAAGGATTGTTTGTTGAATGAGTTTCATAATATCAGATTATAGAAAATTAGATAGTTGACAGGAAATAAGCAAATCTCTGGTGTTTATCCTAACCTGAGAGAATGAATCTGTTATTTTCAGCCGTGAACTTGATTTTTGATTGGTGAGATAAAAGATTTCTTTAGGGGAAAGAGCAACGCCACCACATTTTCTCTTCCCATTTTGTTAACCATTTCCTTTTTTTTCTATTACTGTACAGAAGCCCAATTTGTGAAATACATCTTGGCAATTACCTACACTTCACCGCTTAGAACCATATATATCATTATGAAAGCATTCATCAAATTATTTGTCCTGGTTGTCCTCATTCTTCCAGCAGGATTTTCTTCCCTTCAAGCTCAACAGCCTGTTTACGTCGGGATTCCTTCTAATCAAATGAATTATTATTCTGCATCACAAAACAACTCTCAATGGTGCTGGGCGGCTTCCATACAAATGGTACTGAATTATTATGGGGTAAATATTCAGCAGGAACAAATTGTGGCGCGCACTTACGGAACAGATTATAACGGAAATCTCCCCAACTGGTCAGGTTCCCTGGAAGTCATTCATCAGAATCTCAACAACTGGAGCATGGACAATCGCGGTGATTCCTATTCGGTTTCTGCTTCCATGGGGTGGAAAGCCCCCAATCCAACCTATTTGATTCAGGAATTATCCGCAGGACGGCCAATCATTATTGGTTATCAGACCGGGCAGGGAGGACATGCAGTTGTCATTACCGCTGCTTCCTATATTCCAACGGCCAGTGGGCCATATATACAATCCATTGTAGTGAGAGATCCCTGGCCGAGTCAGGAAAACAGAGCTACCAATGGACGCCTGGAGTATGCTGGAGCAGACCTGGCCAATCGAATAGATGCGCACTGGTATGTGCGGGTGTACAGGTAGAAGGAGACGCAAAACAGGTAAGCAATTAATTGATAAATAACTGTTAAACTCGCAGGAGGCCCCCGATCGCTGGTGCGTCGGGGGTGACAAAGCATAAGCTTTTGTGGGTATACGCCGAATATTTCGGTGTATTTTTAACAGCCATTGGCTGTCACCCCGGAAGCGCCAGCTATCCGGGGCCTCCTGAGTTATCAGAAAGTATTAATTCCCAATTTTCTCCCATAATTTGCGACCCTGCCTGCATCATGAACATTGATGAGCAAGAGATTTTTCTTAACTTTAGCATGAAATGCTATTGGACCATCATTCAGACATAAACCTTCGCATTCATAAAGCTCGAAAGTTTATCGAGGAAAATCTTGCGGAAAATATTTCCCTGGCTCAGTTGGCTGAAATGGCTAATTATTCCCCTTTTCATTTTCAGCGAATCTTCAAGTCAGTAGTAGGTGAAACTCCCAAACAATATGTCAAACGCCTGAGGCTGGAAGGAGCAGCTCATGAAATTTACCTGAACCCCGCTATCTCCATTTGGGACATTTCGCTTCGGTTTGGTTTCACTTCTCTGCCTGCTTTTTCTCGCGCTTTTAAAAACTATTATGAGGTTAGTCCTGATGAATTTCGCCGTAGCAGGGAAGAGGAAAAGCTCGCTGTCATGCAAAAAAGGACAAAGGCTTATCTTCCATATCCGATTCATCCGGATTCTTTTTTATCCCAATCTGTTAATGAGGAAGAAGAGCTTGAAGTAGAAGTTGTGCATCTGCCACTCGAAAAACTGATTTATATTCCCATTACCATGAGTGACATTTCAGCATTTACAGGCAGTTATAAAAAATTGAAAACATGGGCCGAAGCCCAGGGGTTGATGCGCCCGCATACCAAAACCTATGGCCTGATGCTTGATTATCCGTTGTTTACCGCTTTGGACAAATGTCGTTATTATACCTGTATGACCGTTGATTCTCAGCCAAAAGTCAATGGAGGAATTCATTATATGGAGCGCGCGGGGGGAATTTACGCTTCATTTAAGGTGAGTGGAGGAATCAACGAATTGGTAAAAACAGCTACCCGCTTTGCTTCCCAATGGCTTCATTACAGCGGGTATACAATCCGTCATATACCAGCCATTCTTTCTCCTGACCAGGATCCTTTGTCAGTTCATCCCCACGAAAATAGTTATCAGGTGTATTTTGGGTTGGAGAAAAGCGGGTAGTTTTTGGCTGTTAGCCTTTAGCTATTGGCCATTAACAAATCGCAAGAAATGTTAACTCATCAGCAAGAAACGTGAAAAGCCTTCCATTCCTTTCCTTTAGTTTTGAAGCAATGAACTAAAGGAAATATGAACGAAATGATATTAACCCTATCTGGAGTATCCAGAAATTTTCAAATCCACAACCGTAACTTCTCCGCATTGAAGAATGTCGATTTATCCGTCAGAAAAGGCGAATATATGGCTATTGTGGGGAAATCAGGTAGTGGCAAGTCTACCCTGTTAAATATGATTACAGGCATCGACCATCCCAGTAGTGGAACGGTAACCATAGACGAAACGGAAATCCATCAGTTGAATGAAAGTCAGTTAGCCCGCTGGCGGGGGGAAAACGTAGGGATTGTTTTTCAATTTTTTCAACTCATTCCTACCCTGACGATTGCAGAAAACCTGCTGCTGGCTATGGAATTTGTTAATAAAATTCCCCGGACCGAAAGAAAATCCCGAATGGAATTTCTTCTGAATCAGGTGGGCATTCTTGATCATAAAGATAAAATGCCCGCAGGCCTTTCCGGTGGAGAACAGCAAAGAGCAGCCATTGCCCGTGCCCTGGCAAATGATCCGCAAATCATTGTCGCAGATGAACCTACCGGAAATCTCGATAGCAAAACCGCTGCGGCTATTCATCAGCTTTTCAAAACGCTGGTTGAGGAAGGGAAAACTGTCATTGTGGTGACGCATGAGACTGATATCAAAAGTCGTTATGAGCGAGTGGTAACTTTGGTTGATGGGGAAATTCAAAACGAAAAACAAGTATGAATATCATATTCACTAAAGCCTGGCGAGATATCCAAATCAACCCCAAACGGACTGCTCTGGTACTTTTTGCCCTGATTCTGGGGATTTGGGGCGTAGGTACGGTTTTCGTCTCCTATTATATTCTCAATCTGGATTTAAACCGCAATTTTTTGCAGACAGATCCTCCGCATGCAATCCTTTATCTGGACAGTATAGAATCTCCTGATATAGAAGCCATCACAGCATTGCCCGAAGTAGAATCTGCCGAGTTTCGGGATTATGCCAGAGAAAGGATTGAAATCAGGCCTGATGTATGGGTGCCATTGATGCTGTATGGAGTGGATGACTTTAAGGAAATGAAGGTGGCCCGGATTTTTGCTGAGGACGATCATTTTTCTCCGAAAAAAGGAACTATTTTCATAGAACGTGATGGGCTGAAAGTATCCTATATTGAACCAGGGAAAAACGTCAGGATAAGGGTAGATGGGCAAATCACAGAAGTTCCGGTGAAAGGCATCGTCTTTGATCCTGCCCAAGCACCTGCAACCCAGGAGAGTATGATTTACGGATATACTGATCCGCAGACTTTTTACCAGATTACGGGAAAACCATCAGGAAGCCGCCTGCTGCTTCGTTTATCTCAGGTAGGCTCTCAAAAGGAGGCAAAGTCAGCCATTGAAACAATCATTTTACAGCTTGAGAATAGAGGTGTAAAGGTTTATGGAAAGGATATTCCGCTTTTTCTGGAGCATCCACATCAATGGCAGTTAAATACGATTCTATTTTTGGTAGGGGCAATTGGATTGCTGGCTTTTTTGATGAGTGCAGTTTTGGTTTCTCAGCTTATGGGAGCAATT
>JAGQVA010000818.1 GCA_020438265.1 Bacteroidota bacterium | reverse complement strand
ACCCAAACGGTAAAGTTGGTATCGTTGAGACATTCGGTGTAGAAGGTATCGATGACCAGATCACAGACCGGAACCGGAGTACAGTCAGCCGTAGCAGGCAAGGTTGTATCCGCACAGGCTGCAAATCCGGGATCAGAAACGATCAATACGACATCAGTACTGTTAAAGTAATCACCAAAAACATAGGTTCCGGGAGAGAGATTGCCCATTACAGCAGTTCCCTGATCGTCGCTAATCTGAAAACTATTGCCAATACCACTAAAGGTAACGACCATCTCAAAACTGGAATCTGATTTACATTGCGCATAAAAAGTATCTATTTCCACACTACAGTTGGGCGGTGGAGGCATGGTATCACAGGAGGCATTAACATTCAGGTCGCCTTTTCCCGAATAACTACCAGTATAACCAAACCATCCAGACATTCCATAATTGCCGTTTTTGTCGTTGGCACCTACGCCGAGCTGGAATCCCATGTGATAGTTAATCGGAAAATGATAGACATTTAGCGTGTCGCCATCATAATGGGTTCCGGGTACACCGGTAAAAAAGGATTGGGTGCTGTCGAGCTCAAAAAACGTCCAGTTTTGCTGATCAGCGAGACTGGCACCACCGCCGTTTTTGGTTGTGCGGCCCTGAGCAGTCCAGGCACTGTAATCCTGGTGGTTTTCCAGGGTTAGGATCATATCCCATTGACGGGAACTATCCTGAACGTTAAAGATTCGTCCGGTTACGGTTGCTGTACTATTGCTGTAAATGGTAAGCATTCCTCCCAGGCTATCAAAGACATAATTTTGAGAAGGATCTCCCGGGAGAATATTCAGCCATACCGCATGTCCATTAGGTGAATAAGGTGTAAGCGTACAAACCTGTTCTATTACAGGTTGGCCAAAAAGATTGTTTGAAAGGGTTAAGGGTATAAAAAGAATAAGAAATAAAACGAGCTTGTTACAAACAGGGTCAAAGTTTCGCATCATTGCACAGGTTAAAGAAAGTAATACCGATTTCGCTCACTGAAATGAGAGAGCGGGTTTTCTAAAAATGGCAATGGGGGAATTGCAAAAAATGAAAGCGGATAAAACTGGATTACAAAGAAGCACTCATATAACACATATCTACGACACAAATATGGGCGAAACCTGGGAAGATTCAAGCGCCATTTCAGGGTGATTTTAACATGGTAATGCTTTGTGAATGAGCGTATTTGGCCAAATTATATGGCGTTTTTTTACCAAATGAGCAGGATTTGGTTCATTTTGTGAATAATCCATACATGAAAGAAGAAGATGTGGTTTTGCTTTTTTCCTTTCGTGCCGCTTTAAAAAACGGCGCAATAATGAAAGCCAATGTTTTCATTCTGCTGAATGATCGATTTTTTTATCTCAGGAATAAATAGCAACTCATTCGGAAGAAGGATAGCGTCAATATTATTGCGCCGTTTTTTAAAGCGGCGCAATAATATGATAAAATTCCTTCAACGTGCTCCCAATCGCCACACCATTAGCAAAATAAGCACCTGTCGCCCCGGCAGGCAAAATATCCCAGGTCGCAGGTATATTGGCGGGAATCATTTCAATGGAAACTACTTTCTCCCCATTCAAATAGGAACCAATTGTCAAATCTTTCAAAGCATTCCCCTGAATGTCAGGATGAAGCGGGGAAACTTTTAAATGCTGACCATTTTCAAACGCAATATCCAATAGCTGATGGCTGGCGGGAACTTTTACCTGATTTGTCCAGATAACAGGCTGTAATTCTTTTTCCTCACATTCATTAAGGGTCCAGATGTATTCTCCTTCACTGATTGACTGGACTTCCTTTTCACCCTCATAGGTTAAAATCATCGTTTGTGGATGGAGGCAAATACACATATTTACATTGCCGCGAAAGTAAACACCCGCAGTATCCTTGTAAATGGCAGTTCCATCACCCAGGTAGGCAATTAAGGTTGGGGTAAACTGAGTCTGAATAGGATAACAAACAAATTCAATTTCCCAGGTCAGGGGATCACATTCATCCCTGAAGATGAGGTCGCAGTAACCTTCTTTGACTACTTTTACACCCACACATTCCGCCAGACATTCTGAAGTGTAAATTCTTCCATCTTCCCCACAGACTGTCGTGTCGCCTGTTGCACAATTACACGATTCAAAATCCGGTAAATTGAGTTTGTCAAAGTCTTCAGTACATTTTACAGCATCCGTTGGCTGCTGAAATTCTGAGTCATTAACAGGGGATTCACAGCTGGATAATACCCAGAAAAATCCCGCTAAAAGGATGAGTATATAGCTTTGAGTTTTCATGTCTTTAGGACGGAATCATAGTGAATTCTGCTGCGTGGAATGATTCTAAACAAAAGAAATGGATTTCCGTTTTAGAAACTGAAGCAAGGCTTGTTAAGCGAAAAAACGAATAAAATGGAACTTATACCTTACAATTCGATTAGTCCGGAAGGGGCAGACGAGGTCGGAAAAAGCCTGAATGTCTTACTGGCTAATTATCAGTTATATCAAAAAAATCTGATGAAAATGTTGTGGAGCCGCAGATTGAAAGGTTTCCTGGATTTACATCAGAAAATCAACCGAATTTATCAGCTCAGTCATTTTAATATTCATCAGATTGCTGAAAAGGTGATGGCACTGGGAGAAGAACCTTCTGTTCATGTTCAGTCTACACTTTTGCCTGCAATCGTAAAAATTCAGACACTTCAAAAAGTCGAGCACTTTGAAGAGGCTGTTTACCAGGTCATTCACATGACCAATCAACTGCTGGAAGAAGTAAAAGATGTGTTTGTCATTGCGGCTGAATATGAGGAAAAACAAACAATGATCATGATGCAGCATCTGGCTCATCAATTGAGTATGACCATCGCGGTTTTTACCGGGGTGAGGCTGGCTCACATGAATTAGGGTTTTGGGAGCTGATTTAAGATTTTGAAAATTAAACACGGAGGCACGGAGAAATT
>JAGQVA010000817.1 GCA_020438265.1 Bacteroidota bacterium | reverse complement strand
AAACAAATTCCTCTTAGTCCGTCTGCCATTATGTTTAAAAGTCATCTGAAAATTGCCTGGCGACACCTGTTGCGCCAAAGACTGCATTCCCTGATTAATGTAACAGGATTGGCGGTTGGTTTTACTGCCTGTATGTTGATTGGATTGTATGTTCAGCATGAGTTGAGCTATGACCAGCATCATGAAAATGCAGATCAGATTTACCGGGTTTTCTCCGAAAGTTATTGGAATGGCCGTGAAAGCCGTGGCGTGTACCACAATCCCCCTTTTGCTGAGACTGCCATGAAAATGTTCCCGGAAATTGAAAATGCCTTTAGGCTCAGATATTCGGGTATTCAGCTTTTGAGAAAAGAAGGAAGCAATGAAAACCATCACGAAGAAGGGTTTATGTATGCCGACCAGACCATGCTGGAGATGCTTTCCATGCCTTTGAAATACGGAGATCCAAAGACTGCTTTGAAAGAGCCTTATTCAATTGTTCTCACTGCTGAAAAAGCCGACAAATACTTCTTTGGGCTTAATCCGGTAGGTGAAACAGTATTCCTGAATAATAACCCTGATCAACCTTATCAAATTACCGGGGTATTGGCGAAGAATGAACAGCCCACCCACATAAGTTCGGATATTTTCATTTCTATGGAAAGCCTGGAAGAGAGCCGTTCGGGAAGCTGGCGTATTTCCAGTTATCCTACTTATATTTCTGTCGCTCCGGGTACAGATCCTCAGGAATTGGCGACCAAGCTGAATGAGATTGCTTTGACTTATAAAAAGGAATTGGTAGAATCTCGCCTAAAGGCAGGCAGCCCTTATGGTTATCGTTATAAACTACAGCCTATTACGCATATTTATCTCAATCACGAACAGGTCAAACAATTTGGAGATGGGCATCAGGGGGATGCGCGTTATGTATGGTTATTTGGTACTATTGCTATTTTTATCCTTCTGATTGCCATTATCAATTTTGTCAATTTATCCACTGCCAGATCTGCCAATCGGGCCAGAGAAGTAGGAGTCAGAAAAGTTCTTGGTTCATTTCGTAGCCAATTAGTCGCTCAATTTTTGGTTGAATCTGTCTTGTTAAGCTTGCTGGCGGTAGGACTTTCTCTGGTAATTATGGAAGGCGTTTTCCCTTTCTTTAAAACACTTACAGATAAAAACCTGGCCTTACCCTGGGAGCAGGTCTGGTTTATCCCCGGATTGATCACCATGAGTATTTTGATTGGCCTGATTGCCGGATTTTATCCTTCATTCTATCTTTCTTCCTTTATGCCGGTCAAAGTATTAAAAGGAAAACTGAATATTGGGAATAAGAGTAAAGGATTCCGGTCTTATCTGGTTGTTTTTCAGTTTGCGACATCGATGATTCTGATTATCGCCACTACAGTAGTTTATCGCCAACTTCACTTTATTCAGAATAAAAAGCTCGGCTTTGAGAAGGAACAAGTCGTCATTTTGGAAGATGTTTATATGCTTCAGGACCAAAGGGAGGCTTTTAAAGAGGAGGTAAAATCCTTGTCAGGAGTAGCTTCTGCCACGTTAAGTAGTTTTGTTCCGGTAAAAGGTTATGCTTCAAATGGGAGCACGATGAAAGTCATTGACAGTGCGGGAGGTGTTTCGGAAATTGACATGAGAATCTGGTTTGTAGATGAAGATTATCTGCCTTCATTAAATATAAAACTGCTGGACGGGAGAAACTTTTCCAAAGATTATTCGACCGACGACACAGCTTCAATCATTCTTAATGAGACAGCAGTGAAAGCTCTGGGGCTAAAAGATCCCATTGGTAAACAAATTGGAGAGACCCGAAAAAGAACGGTCATTGGGGTAGTGGAAGATTTTCACTTTCGGTCGTTCAAAGAAGAGATTCTGCCTTTGAGTTTTGTGAAGACAGATCCCAACTTCACCAGTTCAATGCTGGTCAAAACTCAATCTGCCAATTACGAAGTTCTTCTTTCCCAACTGGAGAAAACCTGGGCGAATTTTGCCCCACATCAGCCGATGCGTTATCATTTTCTGGATGAACGATTTGATCAGATGTATGTATCTGAGCAAAGAACCGGGAAGATATTTGGCATTTTTTCCTCTCTGGCAATCTTTATAGCCTGTATGGGATTATTTGCCCTGTCTGCATTTATGGCTGAGCAAAAAAGTAAAGAAATAAGCATTCGAAAGATTCTGGGAGCTTCCAGCCGGCAGATTTTCCATTTACTCACCCAAAAATTTGTGTATTTATTGGCGATTTCTACGATTATCGCCATTCCAATTGGTTATGTATTAATGAAAAACTGGTTGCAGGATTTTGCCTTCCAGACGGAAATTACCTGGGATGTTTTTGCGATTTCGGGAATGATAGCGGTTGTGATTGCTCTGGGGAGTATGAGTTATCAGGTGATTAAAGCTTCGGTGGAGTATCCGGTGAATGCGCTGCGGAGAGAGGAGTGAATGGTTTATTTACAGAATGGGCTCTGGATCGCGATCCAGAGCCCATTCTGTGAAAATAGATGAAAAATTACTGCAATTTTTGGCCTTCAACCTTCAAAAGCCCTACTTCCCCATCATTATTCCCTGCTATCAAAACGGTTTTTCCATTAACTTCAATCCAGCGCAAGACTTTTACATCGCCCGGGAGAAAGAGGCCACTTTCGGCATTGCTAATTGGTGCATATTCCCCTTTTCCCTTCGATTGAAGCACAAGGCCATAACCAGCATCATTACGTGGCGTTTCTATTTCCGAGGTGAATAGATTTCCTGCCATGATTAACTCTGCCTGTCCGTCTCCATCCAGATCTTTGGGCAAAATCGCGTTGATAGATGAGAGTTGGGCTTCTTCAGGAAAAGCAATGAATGAGAACTGCCCCTGGCCTTCATTTCGCAAGATTCCACTTTTAAAATTATAGGCTAATAAGTGCAAGGCTTCGTTTAATTTTTCCGGACCATAAATGTCTGCAATCGTTGCCTGTCCAAAATCGTG